>JBCDKT010000003.1 GCA_038746285.1 Bacteroidota bacterium | reverse complement strand
GCCGTGACGTGCTCGCGGACGACGTGGAGGTTGTTTTCGCCGACGTTCCCCTCGGCCGCCGAGAAGTCGCCCATCGCCATGGGGTTGATCCAGCGGTCGACGTCCGATTGGTCGTCGCCGCGCCACTGCGCCGCGTCCTTGTGCATCGGGACGTCCTCGGGCTCCCAGTGGTTGGCCTTCATCGTCCGGTAGAGGTCGTAGGCCCAGGCGTACCGGAGGGGGAGGAGGTTGAAGGCGAGCGTCTCGCGGCCATTGATGACGCGCTTGCTCGCGAGGGCGGCCTCGGCCTTGTCGCCGTCGAGGATGAACGTCCGGTCGCCGAGGGTGTAGGTGGTCTGCATAAGCCTGGGGGCAGGCCGGGATGCGGAGCGGGCACGTGCCACGGTGCCCCCGCGCGGCGGCCGGGCCCGCTGCGGAGGGCGTCTCCGCAAAAAAGCCCGACCCCAGGCGCGGGTTCGGGCGTGCAGACGGCGGCGGCGGGGCTCCAGGGGGGCTCGGCGAAGCGCGAGCCGGGTGGAACCGGCGACGTCACAGTCGCAGTCCGACCCTCTGGTCCCGGAGGTGGAAAGCAGGCGCGGCGAGCAGGTCTCCTGGCTCACGACGGCCCAGATCGCTCTGGAGGCGGCTTCTCCCCTGCGCCCTTCCCAGCCGAAGCCAGTGGGTGCAGCGTCGTCGAAGCCGCCGACGCGTCGCTTACAGTTGCGGGCACAGCCCCGGAGTCTCTCCTTCGGATCGCTCCAGAAGGTAGATCACCGGCGTTCCCTCTCGCGCCCTGCGCAGAGCCGTGGCTCGGCGCAGGAACTCGCAGCGTAGTGAGTCAACGGACTGTGAAGATAGGGTACAGAGCACTGTCACCCCACGTCCTTTTTCCACAATCCGTCCACAGCGCGGCGTGACGCTCAGCCTGCCACTGCTTCTCCGGCGAGCCGCTCGGCGATCCACCCGCCCCAGAGAAGGGCCTGGTGGAACCGGACGCACGGGCCGAACCCGGCGGCGGCCGTCTCGCGCGCCAGCGTCTCCTCGTCGGCGAGGTGGACCTGCTGCTCGACCCGGCCGAAGAAGGCGTCGGCTTCGTCCTCCGGTACGCCGGCGCGGTCGAGGGCGCGCTGCCACGCTGCCCACAACCGCTCGAACGCCGCGTCGGAGGCTGGGCGAAACAGGTCGGCCTGGACGAACGGGGCACCGGGGCGCAGGCGCTCGGCAATCGCCTGGAAGTAGCCAGCCCGCACGTCGGACTCGAGGGCGAAGTGGGCCACGCAAATCGAGGTCGCCGCGTCGAACGGCCCGGCGGCGTCGACGGTCTCGACGGTGCCTTCGAGGCAGCGGACGCGCTCCCCCAGCCCAGCTCTGTCGGCGCGGTCGGCGCAGACCGCCAGCATGTCCGCCGACGGGTCGACCGCCGTGAACGTCCAGCCGGGAGCGGCGCGCCCGAGCCGCTCGACCTCGGCCCCAGTCCCGGCGCCGACGACGAGGATGTGCGCCGACGGCCCGAGGGTGCCTGTGAGGAGGTCGGCGATGTGGTCGTGGAGCACCTCGTAGCCCGGCGAGACGCGGCGGATGTGGTCGTCGTAGTGCGCGGCGCGTTCGGCGTCGAAGCGTCCAGCCTCTAGCTCACTCATCGGTCTCTGGGTTCAGCGCGGGCGGATGGGGATGCGCGCAGCGGTACGGTCCCACTGGATGCGGAGGTCCACACCCTCCCCCTCCGGCACGAAGTCGATCACGAACGCCTCGACCGTCTCGTCGAGCGCCTCCGGCGCAGCGTCGGCCGTGAGCACATCGTTCGCGGGGTCGTACTCGTCGGCGAGGTGCATCCCGAGGACCGAGTTGAGGTGGAGCGTCCAGCGGTCCGGCCGCGGCGTCGTGAAGAGGCTGTAGACGCCCGGCTCCAGGTCCTCGCCGCCGACCGTCACCGGCACGGTCACGACGAGCTCGGTGGCACGGTGCGCGCCCGTCGACCACACCATGTCGTAGCCGACGAGGCCGCCGAAGATCTGGCGCCCGCGCGCGTACGGCTTGCCGTAGGTGACGTGGAGGTAGCCCCCGCCCGGCAGCCTCGCTCCGGCCCGCCCGACAGCGCTACCTGGCGGAGGGTCTGCCGGGTCGAGCCGGAAGCCTTCGACGACGAACGTCTCGGCCTCGCCGGCGGCGGCCTCGGCGTGGTCGTGCTGCGCAGCGACGGGCAGCGCGAGGAGCAGCGCGAGTGCTGCAAGAAGCAGTCGGCTAGTCATTGGTCTGCCCGGCTTCGAACTGCTCCATGAGGGGCAGGACGCCGGCGTCGTACATCGCCTGCATCATAGCGAGCACGCCGGGTGGCGTCGTTTCGGGGCTGCCGCCGGGGAACGGCGGGGCCGGGTCGTACTCCATGTCGAGCATCACGCCCTGCGCGTAGGACGTGCTCCACAGGTCGGCGAGGAGGGCGAGCGACATGTCCATCCCGGCCGTGACGCCGGCCGAGGTCCAGTACTTCCCGTCCTGGGTGAAGCGCTCGTCGGAAAACGTGGCCCCGTACTTCGTCATCATCTCCTCGGCGCGGTACCAGTTGGTCGTCGCGCGGCGGCCGTCGAGGAGGCCCGTCGCGCCGAGGATCCAGGTCCCCGTGCAGACGGCGGCCGTGGCCTGCGTCGTCTGGTCGATCCGCCGGATCCAGTCGTGCACGCGCTCGTCGTACGTAGCCTCGATGGTGCCCGTGAAGCCGCCGGGGACGACGAGGATATCGAGCGCGTCGACCTCGGCCATGAGCGTGTCGGGGACTATCTCGACGCCCATCACAGTCGTGACGGTGCCCGGCTCCACCGCGACGAGGAGGGTCTGCGCGCCCATAAACTGGCCGAGCACATAGCGCGGCCCCATCAGGTCGAGCTCGTTGACGCCGTCGTAGACGAGGATGCCGATGGTCTGGATCGGCATACGCGGCGACCCGAGCGCCGCCATCATCTCGGCGTGGGTCTGCTCCGTCATGCCGGGCATCTCGGGTGCGGTCTGCCAGGCCTCCTCAAGCGTAGGCGCGGTCTGGGCGAGAACGGGCGTCGCGAGGAGCGCGAAGCCGAGCACGATCACAATCTGTTTCATGGCATCTAGGTTGGCGAAGCGATAGAACGAGGCAGCCGGAGCTAGTAGCGTGCCCGCAGCGTGAGGCCGAGCGTGCGTGGCGGCCCGGCGAGGCTCCGGCGGTTGAACGAGGTGTCGGGCGATCCGTAGACGAGCACCCGCTCGTCGCCTAGATTCTCGATCCAGAACGCTGCCTCGAACCGCCCGGCCTCGACGCCGAGCCGTCCATCGAGGATCGTGTAGCTGTCCTGCCGGAGGTCGTTCTGGATGTCGGTGAAGTAGCCGCCGACGTTGCGGACCTCAGCACGTGCGAAAACGGCGACACCCGGCGCGACGGGCAGGCGGTACTGCGCCGCCCCGTAGAGCGTCCGCCCCGGAGCATTCGCCAGCCGGTTGCCGCTGACATCGGTCTCGACATCCTCGAAGGTCTCGGGGTCGGTGCGGACGAGCACGAAGTCCTCGTACTCGGTGTCGAGGAGGCTCAGCGCGGCGTCGAGCCGCAGGCCGTCCACCGGGAGGGCCGAGACTTCGAACTCCACACCCACCGACCGGGCATCGCCGACGTTTTCGCGGGCAAACGTGAACGGCCCGACGAGGTTGAAGAACTGGAGGTCGGTCCACGAAATGAAGAACGCCGCCGCGCTCGCCGAGAGCCGGTCCCCAAGCCGGCCCTTTGCTCCGACCTCGACGTTGTCCGAATACTCGGGGTCGAAGATCACCGATGCGTCGACGCTGGGCGCGATGCGCTGTGCGTTGACGCCACCGGCGCGGAAGCCGCGCGTGTACGAGGCGTAGACGCTCACGTCGTATGAGACGGCATAGCTCAGGGCGGCCTTCGGCGACAAGGCCGAGTATGTCCCGCTTACCGTCGTGTCCGGCCGAAGGACGGTTTCGACATCGCCGTCAAGCACGGAATCGCCGAAGCCATTGAACGTCGCCTCGCGCCGCTCATAGTCGTAGCGCAGCCCGAGTGTAAAGTCGAGACGGTCTACGAGGCCGACCGTCGCCTGCCCGAAGGCAGCGAAGCCTGCGTTGTTGGCCTCGTTGCGGAAGATGGCGAACGAGTCCTCGCCCGTGCGGAACGTCAGATTCGTCGTCGGCTCCTGCGCGGTCTGGAGGAATCCGAAGACGCCAACCGTCGCCTCGACCGGCGCGTCGCGGCCCGCTGTCGTGGCACGGAGTTCCTGCGAGAGCACGGTCTGGACGTTGCGCCCGCCACGCTCGCCGTCGGCGAACGAGTCGAAGATGCCGCCCGAGTCGATGTCCTCGAACTGCAGCCCGATCCGTTGGACTGTCGAGGTCGAGGTCACGGCGACCTCAGGCGCGGTGTAGGTCAGCGAAAGTGCCCCGTTCAGAATGTCGCGCTCGTGCGAGCCGATCCGGGCGAGGTTGAGCGCGTCGGGCGTCTCGAGTGCGATCTCCTCACTGAGCGCCCCGACGAAGAACGCGCTCGCGTCCGACGATTCGAGCTGCGCTTTGAGGTTGAGCGCGGCCTCGAACCGGTCCGACGGCAGCCACCGCAGCGTCGCGTTCCCGTAGAGCGCCTGCTCCTCGCCGACCTCCGCCCCGGCCGCGTCCGGGAGCGGCAGGAAGGTGCCCGTCGTGTCGTTCTCGAAGTAGCCGTCGCGCCGCTGGTAGAGCAGCGAGGCCCCGCCGAACAGCTCGCCCCGGACGATCGGCCCGCGCACCCCGGCGGCGTAGCGCTGGAGGCCGAGGTTGCCCGCGCTTGCCTCGGCAAAACCCGCGATGGCGTCGGTCGGCCGCTTGGTCACGATGTTCACGACCCCGCCAAGGGCGTTGCGCCCGAAAAGCGTCGTCTGCGGCCCGCGCAGCACCTCGATCCGCTCGATGTCGGTGAGCGCAAACCCACCTGCGAGAATATCGACTCCGTTCACGCCATCGACGTAGGTCACGACCGCCGGGTTTTCGCTGAAGACCTGGATGCCGCGAATCGACTGGATCGCCTGAAAGCCGACGCCGGACTCCTGGTAGAGGTAGCTCGGCACGCGGCCATTCAAATCACCGGCCTCCCACACGCGGGCGTCCTCCACCTCCCGCGCCAGGATCGAGGTCACGGCGACCGGCGCGTCGAGCAGCCGGGCCTCGTCGCGCTGCGCCGTGACGACGATGTCGTCGAGCGCCGCGTCTTCGGCCTGGAGCGTGATGCGGAGGTCAAAGGCCGGGACGTCGACCGGGACGATGCGCGTCGCGTAGCCCACCGCGCTAACGCGGAGCCGGACCGCCCCCGGCGCGAGGTCGAGCGCGAAGCGGCCCTCCGCATCGGTGGCGGCACCCTGCGGTGTGTTGAGCACGACCACGTTTGCCGACGGGATGGGGACGCCGCTGCCGTCGGTGACGGTGCCGGTGACGGTGGGCTGAGCCGCCGCGGTTGTGCAGAGGCTGGCGAGGAGGAGGAGAAGGCGCATCGATATGAGACAAGTGAAAGAGATCGGTGGATCATACCGGCGGCTCAGTCGCTCGGGGCTTCGGTCGGGAAGTCGGCGAGGGCGCGGACGGGGACGCGGAGCGGCTGCGCCCCGGCGCGGGCGAAGTCGAGCGCCACGTCGAGCGTGTCGCCGGCGGCGAGCGGCGCCGCGAGGCCGATCAGCATGACGTGGAAGCCGCCGGGCCGGAGCGAGACGCCCTCACCCGCCGGGACAGGAATGCCCCCCTCGACCTGGCGCATCCCGCGCAGCCCCTCGCCCGCGTCGTAGGTCTCGTGGACCTCAACCTGAGCCGCGCCGTCGAAGCGTGCCCCGACGAGTGTGTCGGCCTCCGCCCCGCCACCGATCTCGACAAACACCGCGCTCGTGCCGTCTTCGGGCGCAGCCGGGGCGAACGCGTCGGACAGGGTGAGCACGGCGGGCGCTGGATCGGCAGCAGGGACCGGCTCAGCGGCAGGTTCAGGGTCGGCGGGCGGGTCGGTGGCGCAACCGGCGAGAGTGACGAGGACGAGCAGGAGGAGGAAACGGCACATGGCGTTGGGGATGAGAGGGGGACCGGGAGAGTCAGCGGAGGGCGCGGATGTCGTCGGCGATCATCTCGGGGATGCCGGCGCTCCCGCCGTAGGTCTCGACGATGCGGCCCTCGGCGTCGAGCAGGAGCGCCTTGTCGGTGTGGCTGACGGAGTAGGTGGCCTCGCCCGAGGCGAGCGTGTCGCGGCGCGAGACCTCGTACCGGACGCCGATGCGCTCCATCAGACCCGCGACCTCGGTGGAATCGCCGGTGAGGAGCCGCCAGTCCGGCCCGCTGCGCCACGTCTCGGCGTAGCGCCGGAGGACGGCGGGCGTGTCGCGCGCGGGGTCGAACGAGACGGTGGCGAAGGTGACCCCGGCGGTGTCGGCCCCGAGTTCGCGGCGGACGTTGACCATGTTCGCCATCGTCATCAGGCATACGTCCGGGCAATGGGTGTAGATAGCCGAGAGCAGCACCGGCTGCCCCAGCAGGTCATCGGGAAAGGCGACCGCCGCGCTGTCGCGGTCCACGAGGGTCCACGACTCGTCGCTCAGGTCGTCTTCGGGCGCGAGGTGGTCGGGCTGCGACGCGCAGCCGGCCAGGGCGAGGGCGAGGAAGAAGCAGCAGAGGCGGATCGTGCTCATAGGTTGAAGCCGAGGGAGAGGTAGAGGCTCCGGCCGCGGGCGGCGAGGTCGGAGAGGGCGAGATGGTCGCGGTAGAACGTGTCGAACAGGTTCTCCGCGCCGGCCTCGACCGAGACGCGACCCGCCGGCTCCCAGCCGAAGCGAAGGGCGAGGACGTTGTAGCCGTCGGTCGGCAGCTCCTCGAAGGCTTCGAAGGCGACGCGGTTCTGGGCGAGCGCCCACCGGCTCTCGGCCTCGGCGGACCACGCGGCGCGGTCGTACCGGAGCGCGACGAGGCCCGACACGGGCGGGATGAGCGGCAGCGGCTCGCCGAACGAGACGTTCTGCCCGAACGTCGCGCTCACCGACGCCGACGCGGCGAGGCCGGGCACGAGGCCGCCGAGGTCGGCGAGGGCGCTGAGCTCGCCGCCGGCCATCCAGCCGCGCTCGGCGTTGTCGTAGAGCCTGAACCGGTAGGTCGACCCCGACAGGCCCGGCACGACCTCGCTGTCGGCGACGCCGACGACCACGTCTTGCAGCAGGTGCCCGAACGCCGCGGCCTCGACCGCGAGCACGTCGCCCGCGTGCGCGACGCCGACTTCGAGCTGGCGGCTCCGCTCGGGCTTGAGGTCCGGCCGGCCGGTGTAGAAGTAGCCGTCGACGTAGTTGTAGACGTAGTGCCCGTACTGCTCGACGATCGTCGGGAGGCGGCCGGCGTCGGCGAGGGAGAGGCGGAGGCGGGTCCGGGGCGAGAGCGCGTACGTTGCCGTCGCGCTCAGGCTCGGGACGAGGAGGTTCCGGGCGAGGTCGCCGGCCCCGTAGCGCGAGGCAAAGAGCTGCCGGATCTCGTCGCGGTGGGTGTCGCGCGCTGTCGCGTCGAGCCGAGCCGAAGCGGTGACGGCCCACCGGTCGCCGAGCGCCCGCCGCGCTTCGAGCGTGACGGCCCCGTTGAGCGCCCGCGCGTCGCCGACGTTGAGGAGGACCATGTCGCGGATGCCGGGGAAGAGGCTGAACATGAACATGTCGCCGAACTGCCGGACGCGGTGCACGTCGGCGGTGAGGGCGAGGTCGGTCCGGCCGAGGAGGCGTCCCGCCTCGGCCTGGCCGCCCCAGACATCGGTGTAGCCGGCCATCGGCATATACATCCCGCGCATCACGGGGCGCTCCATCACGTCGCGGAAGCGGTCGTCCATCGTGTGCTCGACGCGGTTGCGGTAGAGCCGCAGGCGGAGCCGGTCGAGGCCGGGCGCGCGGCCCTCGTAGTCCAGGCTGGCGATCCGCGCCTGGGCGAGCGTGGCGTCCATCAGGAGCGCGGGGTAGCCCACGAGCCACGCGTCGTCGGCGATGACCTGCGCCGAGAGCCGGTGTCCGTCGCCGAGCCGGAGCGCGCCTGCGACGGCGATATTGCGCTTCTCGTAGCCCGAGGTCGCGACGCGCTCGGCCCCGCCGGGGGCGTAGTCGTCGGCGGCGCGGTAGGACCCGCTCGCCCGGAGCGCCCAGCGCTCGCCGCCGACGTTGGCGGCCCCGCGCACGCGTCGCGCCGCGCCCTGGCTCTCGACGCCGGTCTCCGCTTCGGCCGCGAGCACGCCGAAGGCGGGGCGCTCGGTGACGAGGTTGACGGCCCCGCCGATCTGCGAGCCCCGGCTGAGGTCCGCCGCGCCCTTCGCCACTTCGACCGCGGCGAGGTTCTCCGGCTCGACGTAGCTGGAGGCCGGGTCCATCTTGTCCACGCACGCGCCGTAGACCGGCATCCCGTCGACCGTGAGCGCGATCTGCCCGCCCTGGTAGCCGCGCACGACCGGCTCCCACGCGAAGTTCGCCCGCTGGATCATCCCGACGCCGGAGAGCCGGGCGAGGAGGTCGTCGGTCGTCGCGGGCGTCCGGCCCGAGGCGGCGGGGTCGCCCGCCACAGCCCGCTCGCCGGAGACGAGGACGGCGTCGAGCGCGGCGTCCTGCGGCGCGAGGCGCACGACGAGCGGCCCGTCCATCGCCCGGGCATTCATCACCTGGGCGAGGTCTACGCGCTCCGGCGCGAAGCCGACGGCCGAGACAAGCAACTCGGCGTCGCCGTGGAGCACGCGGAGCTGGAAGCGGCCCTGCACGTCGGCCGCCGTCCCCCGGCTCGTCCCGCGGACCCGAACGCTGGCAAAGGGTACCCCCTCGCCCGTCGCAGCGTCCACGACCCGGCCTGCGACGTCGTGGCTCCCGTGCTCGGCGTGCGCGGCATGGTCGCCGTGCTGAGCCGCAACCGGCAGCCCGAGACTCGCAACAAGGGTCAGGATGAGGGCGGGACGGATCATAGTTCGTGCGCAGATCATGGCTCGTAGACGGTGTAGCCCACGAAGCGGAACGGCTCCTCGCCACCGCCGGTCGGGGCGAGCGTGACGGTCATCTCCCACCCGCCGGCCATAATGAAGTCCACCGTCCACCGGTAGCGGCTCCCCTCGCTCGCGAAGTCGTCGTACGGCGTCGAGTGCCCATCGCCGCCGCCCATGTCCATGTACGGGTAGAGGTCGGCGCTCGCGCCGGCGACGGCCTCGAAGGCCTCGCCCGTCCAGCGGTGCGCCGCCACCTCGAAGGTGTTCTCGCCGACGACCGGCCGCGACGGCTGGACCCAGGAGACCAGGAGGTCGCCCCGCTGCTGCATCCAGATGTCGGGCCGGGCCTCGGCCTCGAAGGTCGCGGTGCCGCCGGCGCCATCAAGCGTCTCGACGGCAGCGGTGAGGATGAACGTCCGAGCCGTCGTGTCGGGCGTGAGGACGAAGGCCGACCCCTCGAAGAAGCCGTCGGCGTCGGCGCGCGTCGGCGGCGCGGCGGCCGGCAGCGCGGTTCCGGCGGCGAGACCCGCAGCCGGCGCCGCGGCGAGGGCGATGCGGGCCTCGGTGACGGCCACGCCGCCTTCGGCGAGGCGGACGCGCAGGCGGTTGTAGCCCACGTGCAGCCCGCCCCGGTCGGCGAAGAGCTCGACGCTCAGCCCGCCCACTTCGGCCGTGCCGACCAGCGCGAAGCCGGTCAGCTCTTCGGGTGGCGCGGGCGGCTGGAGCGCCTGGAAGTCGAAGTCGGCCACGCCGTCGGGGACGCACCCGGCGAGGGCGAGGAGGCCGAGGGCTACGAGGAGTCGTCGGGTCATGGCGTCGGGGATCGGTTGATGGTCGCCGGTCGGTCGTCGAGGGTGCGGAGGAACGCGACGAGGGCGGCGCGCTCGGACTCGCTCAGGCCGAGGGGACGGACGCGGGGATCCTGGCCCGGCGTACCGTCGCCGCCCCGGTCGTAGTGCGCAACGACGGCCTCCAGCGTGGAGAAGCGCCCGTCGTGGAAGTAGGGGCCGGTGCGGGCGACGGCGCGCAGGCTGGGCACGCGGAAGGTGCCCCGGTCGGCGGCGTCGAACGTGATCCGCTCGCGGCCGGGGTCGCGGTCGCTCACGGCCACGCCGTTGTTCGCGAAGCGCTCGGTCGTGAGCAGCGCCCCGGCATGGCACGACTGGCAGTGGGTCTCGAAGAGCCGGAACCCGCGCTCTTCGGCCTCGCCGAACGCCTCGGCCTCACCCGCCTGGTGCCGGTCGAAGCGGGTCGGCGCGCTGACGAGCGTGCGCTGGAAGGCGGCGAGCGCGTAGCTGAGCGTCTGCACGCTCGGCCCGTCGCCGTCGAACGCCTCGGCGAAGAGCGCCGGGTACTCGGGGTGCGCGGCGAGGCGGGCGAGCGCCTCCGGGATCGGCAGGTCCATCTCGGCCGGGTCTTCGAGCGGGACGAGCGCCTGGCTCTCCAGGAACAGCGCCCCGCCGTCCCAGAAGAGCGACGTGCGGTAGGTCGCGTTCAGCAGGCTCGGCGCGTTCCTGAGGCCCCGCCGCCCCTCCACGCCGATGCTCCGCAGGTGTCCGTCGGTGAAGGCGATCTCCGGCAGGTGGCACGTCCCGCACGAGACCGTCCGGTCGGACGATAGGATCGGATCGAAGAAGAGGCGCTCGCCGAGCGCGACGCGGCGCGCGAGCAGGGGGTTCTGCGGCGGCACCGGCAGCGGCGCGAAACCCGGCGGCACCGGGACCGAGACGAAGGCGCGGCCGTCCGGCCCGGCCGCACCGCACCCGGCCGCCGCGAGGGCGGCAGCGAGCACGAGCACGGGTCCGGACAGTCGCTGCAGCATCGGGGCCTAGTTGTCGCCGTGTGTGCCGTGGAGCGAGAACGCGTCGGCCACGTTCGCCGTGACGGTCTGCACGACGTCCGCGCAGTCGCCGGTCATGCAGAAGCGGTTGAACGGCTCGTCGTAGTCGACGCCGGCGAGGAAGCGGGCGTAGTCGACCTGGAGGTGCAGGTCCTGCGCCGCGCCCGCTTCGAGCGTGAACGGCGTGTCGATCTCGACCGGCATCGCGTTGGCCGCGCCGCCGAGGTGGAGGCGCCAGAAGCCGGAGGCCGGGTCGCGCGGGTCGTTCTCGCCGTCGCCGTCCACGTCGCGGTCGTCGACCGTGCCGTCGCCGTCGACGTCGAGGAGGCCGTCGAGGCGGAGGAAGACGTAGCCCGCGTTCCAGTTCCAGTGCATCGAGGGCGTCTGCGGCGCGAGCGGGTGGCTAGAGGGTGCGTCCTCGGGGGCGATCCGGTTGTCGAGGCCGTTGACGCCGAGCGTGAAGCGGAGGCCGCGGTACGACCCGGCCGGCACCTCGCCGAGCATCGTCTCGGTGCGGCCCCGGTCGCTGGCGGCGTAGACGTAGCGCTCGGTGATGGTGTGCTGGACCTCGGCGTCGTCCTCGTCGCGGGCGCGGACCGTGATGGACTCGCCGTCGATCAGCACCTCGGTGCCGTCATCCTGGATCAGGGTGAGGTCGGACAGGTAGAGGCGCGCCGTTTCGAGCACGCCCGTACGGCCCTGAATCTGCAAGGCCTCGCCGCCCTGGAGCGCGGCTCCGTCGAAGAGGGGTTCGAGGTCGAGGCGGACTTGGGCGAAGTCTTCGGTCGGGTCGTTGGCCTCGCAGCCGGCGAGGACGAAGGCCCCGGCGAGCGCGAGCGCGGCGAGGCGCGGACCGCGCGTGAGGAGGGTTCGGATGGCGTAGGTCATGGGGTTGGCAGTCGGTTCGTAATACGGAGACACACCGGCGCTAGGCACCGGCAGCCCTGGCTCGCACGGCCAGAGACGGTAGAGGGCCTCGCCAGGACGGGGGCGAGGCAATGACCAAAAAGCGCGCGGTGCCCCCGTCGCAGGCGGGCACGCCCTCAGCCGACGGGCCGAGGCGGACGCGGCACGGGCACTAGGGCCGGTGCGGCTGGCGGCGCGCTAGACGGCGCGCGGCGGGTGGAAGACCCGACCGGCAGGATCGGTGCCGGTGTCGTAGACAGAAACAGGAGCCCACGCGGTCTGGAGCACGGGGCGGTCGGGGAGCGGCTCGCCGCCGGCGAGCACGCCAGCGACGGCGAGGGCGATCTGCATCGTCGCCTGCTGCTCTTCTTTCTCGCGCTGGCGCTGCTCGTGGAGTTGCTTCGTGAGAAAGCACGTGCCCTCGCAGTCCAGCTCCGGCAGGCTGCGGTTGACGCACAGGTTTTCGATCACGAAGTCCTGCCGCAGCAGGAACGTGCCCTGCACGAGCAGGAGTCCCTGCGTGCTCCCCACGACGGCGAGCACGAGCGCGATTCGAGCGATATAGACCAAGCGGGGTAGCACGGTCCCTATGATACGACCGGTTGGCGGCGAGGCCACGCCGGCCTACGGCCCCACGGCGACGGTCTGGAACGTCGAGTCGACGGCCTCAGGCGTCTCGACCCAGTCGGCGACGAAGACGTTGGTGTCGCGGCTCGGCTGGCGGTCGGCGCGGCGGTTGGAGGCGAAGACGAGGCGGTCGCCGGAGAAGCTGAACATCGGGAAGGCGTCGAACGTGCCGGAGTGGGTGACCTGGGTCAGCCCGCTCCCGTCGAGGTCCACGAGGAAGAGGTCGAAGAGCCGCCCGCTTTCGGTGTGGTGGTTCGAGGCGAAGAGGATCCGCTCGCCGGAGGGGTGGAAGAACGGGGCCCAGTTGGCACCGTCGAGATTCGTGACGCGGACTGCGTTCTGCCCGTCGGCGTCGGCCACGTAGAGGTCGAGCGCGGAGGGCTGGACGCGGCCGTCGTCGAGGAGGCTGCGGTACTGCTCGGCGGTCGCGCCTTCGGGCCGGCTGGCGCGCCACACGATCCGCTCGCTGTCCGGCGAGAAGAAGGCCCCGCCGTCGTAGCCGAGGGTCTTCGTGAGCTGGAGCGTCTCGCCGGTCTCGATCTCGTAGCGCCAGAGGTCGAGGTCGCCCGAGCGCGTCGAGGTGAAGACGACGAAGCGCCCGTCGGGGCTGACGGTCGGCTCGGCGTCGTAGCCCGGGCTGTCGATGAGCAGCTCGCGGTTCTGCCCGTCGGCGTCGGCCACGTAGATGTCGTAGTCGGAGTAGATGGCCCAGGTGTAGACGCCCGGCGCGGCCTCGGGCGGCGTCGGGCAGGCGGGGCCGCTCCCGGCCGTCGAGGCGAAGACGACGCGGCCGTCGGCGAGGAAGTAGCCGCACGTCGTCCGCCCCTCGCCCGACGAGACGCGGGCATACTGCCGGCCGTCGGCGAGGGCCGAGCCATCGGCGTTCATGATGAACTGCTGGTCGCACCCCTGGTCGTTGATCGCGTCCCAGTCGCTCTGGAAGATGAGGCGCTCGTCGTCGAAGCTCCAGTACGCCTCGGCGTTGTTGCCGCCGAAGGTGAGCTGGCGGACGTTGCGGAGGTGGACCTCGCCCGCGAACCGGAGCGTGTCGGCGGCGGGGTCGTAGGTGGTCTCGTCCGGCTGGCCTTCGACCTGGCAGCCGGTGGCGAGAAGGACCGCGAGGAGCAGGGCAGCGAGCGGGAGGAGCAGACGCATCGTGGCAGGCGGGGTTGGTGATGCGGGGCGACGCTTCGTTGAGCGTAAAAGTGCGTCTCTCGTTCCCTCTGCTGCCCCTCCCCTTCCGATATTCGCTACGGTTTCGCCGACGCCCATCGCCCTATGCCACCGCCTGACTACGCCCTCGACACGCTCGACCGGTTCGTCGGACGCGACCTCGGCGTCTCCGGCTGGGTCACGGTCGACCAGGCCCGGATCGACGCCTTCGCGGCCTGCACCGAGGACCACCAGTGGATCCACACCGACCCCGAGCGCGCGGCCCGAGAGAGTCCGTCGGGAACCACGATCGCGCACGGCTTCCTCACGCTCTCGCTCCTCCCCGCGATGCGCCGCGAGGTCGGCGTCGTCCCCGATGGCGTGGCGCGCGTGCTGAACTACGGCCTCGACCGGGTCCGCTTCCTCGCGCCGGTCCCGTCGGGCGCGCGCGTCCGTGCCCGCGTGAGGCTCGCGTCGGTCACGCCGAAAGCCGAGGGCCCGTTGCTGCTCAAGACCGAGAACATAGTCGAAATCGAAGGCGAGGAGACGCCCGCCCTCGTCGCCGAGACCCTCGCCCTGCTGATCCCCACCTGACGTGACCAACGCTTCCCCGCCTGAGGGCTCCCCACCGTTCGACCGGCCCGAGCGGCTGCCGGAACTCTGGGCGCTCGCCTGGAACCGCCGCGACGCCGACGCCCTCGCCGCGCTCTTCGATGAGGACGCGGAGTTCGTCAACGTCACCGGCCTCTGGTGGCACGACCGCGAGGCGATCCGCAAAGCTCACCGCTATGGGCTCGACGTGACCTTCAACGCGTCGGAACTCACGATTCGGCAGGTCGAGGTGAAGCGGCTGCGGGACGATGTCGCGGTCGTCCACGCCCGGATGCGGCTGACGGGCCAGACGCCCATCGGCACCGTCGAACACCCCGGACCGCGCACCACCGTCTTCTCGTTCGTCCTCCACCGGACCGACGCGGGCTGGCGCTGCGCCTCGGCCCAGAACACCGACGTGGTCCCCGGCAAGGAGACCCACATCGTAGACGACGCGGGAGCGTTCGGGAGCGTAGACTACCGGACCCGCTAACCTCCACCCTACCTAGCCTCTTCGCTCATGTCCCTGTTCGAAAACCACGTCGTCGTCGTCACCGGAGCCGGTCGTGGGATCGGCGCTGCCGCGGCGAAACGCTTTGCCCGCCACGGCGCGTCGGTCGTCGTCAACGACCTTGACGCCGAGCCAGCCGAGTCCGTCGCGAGGGAGATCACCGACGCAGGCGGGACGGCGCACGCCGTCGCCGGGAGCGTCACCGAGGACGGCTTCCCCGAGGCTCTGCTGGCTGGAGCCGTTGAGCGGTTCGGGAAGCTCAACGTGCTCGTCAACAACGCTGGGTTTCTGTGGGACGGGATGCTCCACACGATGACCGACGAGCAGTGGCTCCGCATCATGGAGATCCACACCTTCGCGCCGTTCCGCCTGATCCGCGCCGCCGCCCCGTACCTCCGCGAGCCCGGCAAGCAGGAGCGCGCGGCAGACCGACCGTTCTCCGAGAACCGCGTGATCGTCAACGTCTCGTCGACGAGCGGACTCCACGGCAACGTCGGGCAGGTCAACTACGCGACGGCCAAGATGGGGATCGTCGGGCTGACGAAGACCGTGGCGAAGGAGTGGGGCCGCTTCGGGGTCCGGTGCAACGCGGTCGCGTTCGGGTTCATCGACACGCGGATGACACGCCCGAAGGAGACCGGCGAGACGGTCGAGGTGGCTGGGCAAGAAATTGTGCAGGGCATCCCCGAGGCGGCGCGCGGGCGGGCGTTCACCAACAACCCGCTCGGCCGCCCCGGCACCGACGAGGAGGCGGCGGGCGGCATCCTGCTGATGGCCTCGCCGCTCGCGGGCTACGTCACCGGCCACACCCTCGAAGTCACCGGCGGCGCGGGGATCTGAGAGAGGGACGCTGCGTTTCGTGGACATGAACTCGCCTATCGGACGCCGCCCCGATTTCGACCGCGTCGCCGCGCTCCGCCGTGCGGCTGCTGACCGGCCCGACTTCGCACGCAACCTCCGGATTGTGGAGGCGCTCCGCGCCGAAGCCGTCGCGCTGGGCCGCTGGCGGCGCGAGGACCCGCTCGACGGGGTCGAGGTCAAGGTCCGGCTGGCGCACGCGCTCGCTGCGCTTCGGAATGTTTGAGAAACTCCTTGCCGCGCTCGCCCGCGAGCTAGATGCGGCGGGCGTGCCCTACATGGTGATCGGCGGGCAGGCCGTGCTCCTCTACGGCGAACCCCGCCTGACGCGCGACGTGGACGTAACGCTCGGCGTCGGCCCCGACCGGCTTCCCGACGTGCTCCGGGTTGTCGAAACGCTGGCTCTGCGACCGCTCGTCGAACCGCAAGCGTTTGTCGCGGAGACGCTCGTACTTCCCTGCAGTGACGTAGAGGGCGAGCGCCAGGTGGACTTTGTATTCTCTTTCGGAGGCTACGAGCGCGAAGCTATCGAGCGCGCGAACACGGCTGAGATCGGCGGCGAGAGGGTCCGCTTCGCCTCAGCCGAGGACCTTATCGTCCTCAAGCTCGTGGCCGGCCGGCCTCGCGATGTCGAGGACGTGCGCGGCATCCTCGTTCGCCAGCCGGCGCTCGACGCCGCCTACATTCGCCGCTGGCTCAGCGCGTTCGACGAGGCTCTCGGCATGCAGACGGTCTCTCTGTTTGACGACCTAGCCGGCCCACCGCCACAGCCATGAACGACCTCCGCTATCCCATCGGCACATACGACCCGCCTGCCAGCATCCCCGACGCCGACCTCGACCGCTGGATCGGACAGATCGCGTCGCTCCCGGCAGCGATGCGCGCGGCCGTGGATGGGCTGAGCGAGACCGACCTCGACACGCCGTACCGCCCCGGCGGCTGGACCATCCGGCAGGTCGTCCACCACACGGCTGACAGCCACCTGAACGCCCTCGCCCGTGTCAAGCTCACCCTCACCGAAGAGACGCCGACGATCCGGCCCTACGACGAAGGGGCCTGGGCCGAACTCGGCGACTACAGCCTGCCGGTCGAGGTCAGCCTCGCGTTCCTCGACGCGCTGCACGCACGCTGGACGGCGCTTCTCCACTCGCTCGGGCCGCAGGACTTCGGGCGGGCGTTCTACCACCCGGCGGCGGAGCAGACGATGCGGCTCGACTACGCGACGGGGATGTACGCGTGGCACGGGCGGCACCACACCGCCCACGTCACGCGCTGGCGCGAGCGCGAAGGCGTCTGACGCGCGAGGGTGCCCGAACGGCTCTTCGCCTGGCACCCTCACGCGTCACAGGTCACATCAAGTCCCGCACCGTCGCGGCGAGCATCCGCACCTTCGACGCGTCGCGCGCCGCGCCGGCCTCCTCGTCGAGCGTGGTGGCGAGCGCGCCGAGCGCGCCGCTCCGGGCAGTGCCCGAGGCACCTTCGGCACCGGCGAGCGCTTCGCGTGTGGCCGCGACCCGCGCCCGGTCAAGCCCCTCGCCGCGTTCGAGCTGGTCGAGGTAGGCGCGGGCGAGCGAGAACGTGGCGGGCCAGACGAATTTCGGCTGCCCCTGCGCGTTGAGGTAGTCGAGCTGGACGGTGTTGGCGGCGTCGATCTCGTTCTGGCTCACGAAGGCGCTCGGGGCGAGTTCGAACACGTCGAGCCCGCGGGCGATCTCGGAGTTCACGATGAGCCCGTTGTACCAGTAGACCGACCACGAGCCGCCGCTGGCCATCCGCTCGGGGTTGACCGGCCCCCGGTCGTGGAAGGCGATCTCGACGGGGTTAGCGGGGTCGGTCCAGTCGAAGACGGAGATGCCGCCCTGGTACCAGCCCTGGACCATCACGTCGCGCCCGGGGATCGGGATAAGCGAGCCGTTGTGGGCGACGCAGTTCTCCTGGGAGGTCTGGACGGCGGGCATCTTGTAATAGCTCCCGAAGTCCAGCTCGCTGCCGTTGATGCTGAAGATGGCGTTGGCACCCCACTCGTAGGGGTCGTCGGCGCGGCACTTGGGCTGGCCGCCGCCGCCCCACTCGTCGGTGAAGAGTACGGCGGTGCCGTCGTTGTTGAAGGTCGCCGAGTGCCAGTAGGCGAAGTTCGAGTCGGCGACGGCGTCGAGGCGGCGCGGGGCGACGGGGTCGGAGATGTCGAGCAGGAGGCCGTAGCCCTCGCACGCGCCGCCGGCGAGGCCGATCTCGGGGTAGAGCGTGATGTCGTGGCACTGCGTCGGGCCGGGGTCGGGGCCGTCGTCCTCGTCGTCGCCGTCCGAGCCGAACCACCGCGCGGCCATCGCCGGGAGGCGCTCGCGGAGCGCCGTGCTGTCGGCGGCGGTCGGCGGTCCCTCGCCCCCGCGCTCGGCCACGATCCCGCTCAGGAGCGAGTCGGTGTAGCGCGCCGGGAGCACGAACGAGTTGGTCGGCCCCTCGACCACGAACCCGCCCGTGGCGCGCGCCTCCTCGACGGCTGCGATGTCGGCCGGCGACTGGCCGTGGCGCGGCGGGGCGACGAGGCCGTCGAAGATGCGCGGCGAGCTGACGATCTCGGCGGCCGCGGGGTTGGCGAGCGGCACCTGGATCACCTCGATGCGGAAGAGGGCCGTCTCGGGGTCCTCGTCGGGGGCGGCACCGGAGCAGCCGGGCAGTTCGGCCTCGGGCCGGACCGGGGCGGAGCCGGAGATGTAGACGTAGACGTTCTCGTCGTCGTCCGGGTCTTTGAGGACGGAGTGGGTGTGCGAGCCGCGGCACGTCTGCACGTTGGCGACGTACTCCGGGGCGCGGATGTCCGAGATGTCGAAGATGCGGATGCCGCGCAGGCGGTCCGCGCTGACGCGCTCCTCGACGCCCTCGGTCCCGCAGTCGAGCCGCCCGCCGAAGCCCTCGCCGGAGACGAACATCAGGTTCTCGTAGACCGACACGTCGCTCTGCGAGGCCGGGCAGAGGTACTCTGTCACGAGCTCCGGCGCGGCGGGGTCGGTGAGGTCCCAGACGAGGATGCCGTTGTAGTTGCCCTGGATCGCGTACTGGTCCTTGAAGGCAAGGTCCGAGTTGGTGACGCCGACGAAGGCCTCCGGCGGCGGCGACGTCGAGAGCATGCGGAGGTTCCAGATGGCCTCCTCGGCGTCGAAGAGGCCGCCGCCGAGGCCGACGCGCGGGTCCGGTGAGGGCGGCCCGGCCCCGGGCAGCATCGCCATCATCGAGGTGGTCTGCTGCGACGACGAGCACGCGGCGAGGCTGAGGAGGGCGACGAAGAGAGCAGGGAGTGCGGCGAGGCGAAGCAAGCGTTTCATGGCGGCGTTCGGGTCTTGGTACTCGTCAATCCCCGCGCAGGCGAGGACCCAGAAGATTTGCTAGCCAGTGGGTCCCGGCTCGGGGGCCGGGATGACTGATCTCCTGGGGGTGAGAAGGGAACATCGGTTTTACTCCGAGTCGGGCAGGGCGTCCAGCATCTGGTGCATGCGGGCGATCTCGGTGATCTGGTCGGCGTGGATGTCGCGGGCGAGCTTGAACGAGGCCTCGTCCTGCCCAGCCCCGTCGGCGGCGAAGAGGTCGTCGACCATCACGATCGCCCCGCCGTGGTGCTGGATCATGTAGGTCAGGAAGAGGCGGTCGAAGGCGGTGCCGCGCGCGGCGGCGAGTTCTTCGAGCTGGGCCTGGGAGAGCATGCCCGGCATCGACGCGTGGTCCATCGCGTCGTGCGCGGGGCCGTGGCCCATGCTGCCATGCCCCATCGCGCTGTGGTCCATCGTGCTGTGATCCATGCCGCCGTGGTCCACCGTGCCGTGGTCCGTCGCGCCGTGCTCCGCTGCATTGTCCTCGCCCTCGATGCGGAGCGTCAGGTCGAGGCCGTCGATGTGGACCTCGGGGACGATCTGCTCGCGGTCGCGGAGCCACTGCTGCATCGTGGCGATCTCGTCCTGCTGCGCGTTGATGATGCGCGCGGCGAGCGTCCGCACCGCCGGGTTCGCCCCATTCTCGGGCGCGAGGCGCGACATCACGAGCGCCTGCGCGTGGTGCCCGATCATCCCGACCATGAACGTCACGTCGGCCTCGGTGAAGTCGGCGCGGGCCTCGGCCTGGCGCTGCCAGTAGAGGGCTTCGAGGTCGGCGGAGTCGGTCGTCTGCGCCCAGGCACCCGGGCCTGCGGCGAGGCCGAGCAGGAGGGCGGTAAGCACGCGGAGGAAAGAGCGCATGGCGGCGGGGAGGATGCGGCAGTGGAAGTAACGCGCGGGGCAGGCCTTTACTACGCCGCCGCCGAGGCTACACGTTCCGACCTGTCCCTGAAAGGTTTCAAAGCGGCACACGCGCGGCGCTCACCGACCGCCCGGCGCACGCAGCAGCGGGGCCAGCACCGCGGCGTCGCCGTCGATGTCGGGGTTTGGACGGAGGCCGAGGACCGAGGCGAGCATCGGGTAGAGGTGGACGTTCTCGAACGCGGCGACGCGGCCGGCGGGGGCGACGTGCGGACCGGCGGCGAGGAAGATGCCGTCCATCGTCGGGTCCTCGGGCGCGTAGCCGTGGACACCCTGCCAGTCGCGCCCGGCGTGGCGCGGCAGCCCGACGAGCGCTGGTCGCTCGGCGACGAGCACGAGCGGCGGCGTGCGCCGGCTGCCCGCGAAGTGCCACCGGGCGGGCAACTCGTCGCGGGTGTAGGAGGTGATGGCCTCGGGCAGCGACGCGTCGAGGAGGGCGTCGAGCGAGTCGGCGTCGGCCTCGTCCAGCCACAGCATCAGCGCCGGGCCGGCGGTCATCGACCGCACGCCGTCGGGAAGGGTGACGTAGTCGGTGACATCCACGAAGCGGGCTGTGTCGGGCTGCGCCATGCCGTGGTCGGAGACGAGGACGACGTTGACGTCGGTCCGACCGAGCCGGTCGATCCCGTCGAGGAGGCGGCCGAGCGCGGCGTCCACTTCCGCGACGGCCGCACCGACCTCGGGGCTCTCCGGCCCGTGCCGGTGGCCCTGGCTATCGACGGCCGAGAAGTAGAGCAGGACGAGCCGGGGCCGCGCCGCCTCGGGCCGCGCCATCCACGCGAGGGCCGAGTCGACGCGCGCTTCGTAGGGGACGCGGCCGTCGTAGGGCTTCCACGTCGTCGGGTGGACGCCCTGCACCGGGGCCTCGGTCCCGACCCAGAAGTACGACGCCGTCACCATGCCCTGGGTCTCGGCCGTCACCCAGATCGGCTCGCCGCCGTACCAGCGCCCGTCGCCCACCGCGGCGCGGTCGCGCATCGAGTAGACGGCGTCGAAGCTGGGGTCGTACATCGTATTCCCGACGAGGCCGTGGCGGCCGGGGTAGAGCCCCGTCGCGATGCCGTAGTGGTTGGGAAAGGTCAGCGTCGGGAAGGTCGAGACGAGGCCGTCGGCGCGGACGCCGGCGGCGGCCACGCGGTCGAAGTTCGGCGTCGGGTGGCGGTCGAGGTAGTCCGGCCGGAAGCCGTCGAACGAGACGAGGACGACGGTCGGCGCGTCGCGGTGGGCGGGGTGGTTCACGCCGCCGCTGCCGCCGGGGAACGCGCCGCGCTCGGGGGCGGCCGCACTCGGCAGCGCACCCGGCGGGGTCCCCGCGCAGCCGGCGAGCGCGAGCAGGGCGAGGACAGCGAACCAGAGCGAATGGCGAGCGGACATGGCGAGGCGGCGAGGTGAGGAAGATGGTAAAGTAGGCACGCCGCACGTGCGCTGAAGCGCTTCTTGGGCTCTGAACTCTACGCACGTCGTTCCCGCGCAGGCGCTGACAAGGGGTGGTTTTTATAAGTGTGTGCGATTCCAAGCTCCAACCCCCGATACTCGTCATCCCCGCGCAGGCGGGGACCCACAGGCGGAGCCAGCCGGTGGGTCCCGGCTCGGAGGCCGGGATGACAATCGGTTAGAGGGGAAGCGGTTCTCAGAGCCGGCGGCGTTCGTGAACGGCGTGCGGTGGGAACCACGCGCCAGGGCTGCGTACCTTCCGCGCTCGCCGTTTTTCCCTCGCCCTGCACCCTGATGTCCGACCGACCGACCACCTCTGAGGCGATCCGCCAGAGCTTCCTCGACTTCTTCCGCGAGAAGGAGCACGCCGTCGTTCCCTCGGCCCCGCTCGTCCCGCACGACGACCCGACGCTGCTGTTCATCAACGCCGGGATGGTCCCGTTCAAAGACGTATTCCTCGGCGAGGGCACGCGGCCCCATACCCGCGTCGCCGACACCCAGAAGTGCCTCCGCGTCTCGGGCAAGCACAACGACCTCGAAGAAGTCGGCGTGGACACGTACCACCACACGTTCTTCGAGATGCTCGGCAACTGGTCGTTCGGCGACTACTTCAAGCAGGAGGCGATTGCCTGGGCGTGGGAGCTGCTGGTCGACCGGTGGGGCCTCAGCCCGGACCGGCTCTACGCGACCGTCCACGCGGGCGACGAGAGCCTCGGCCTCAGCGCTGACGAGGAAGCCGCCGACCTGTGGAAGTCCGAGACGACGATCCCGCACGACCACGTCCTCTACGGCGCGACGAAGGACAACTTCTGGATGATGGGCGACACCGGCCCCTGCGGCCCGTGCTCCGAGCTGCACTATGACCTCCGCCCGGACGCCGAGCGCGAGCAGGAAGACGGCAAGGCGCTCGTCAACGCCGACCACCCCGAGGTCATCGAAATCTGGAACCTCGTCTTCATCCAGTACAACGCGGTTTTGGAGGAGGGGGCGAAAGGGCGAGAGGGCGAAAGGGCGATCGCGCTGAAGCCGCTCGCGGCGCAGCACATCGACACCGGGATGGGCTTCGAGCGGATCTGCGCCGTCCTCCAGGGCACGTCGAGCACCTACGACACCGACCTCTTCGCGGGCCTCTTCGCGGCCCTCGCCGACCTCTCGCCGCGCGTCGAGATCGGCGGCTACGACCGCATCGGCGGGCTGCCCGAGCCGGAGGCGGCGAAGATTCAGATCGCGATGCGCGTCGTGGTCGACCACGTCCGCACGCTCGCCTTCGCGATTGCCGACGGGGCGAGCCCGAGCAACACGGGGCGGGGCTACGTCATCCGCCGCATCCTGCGCCGCGCGGTCCGCTTCGGCTACCAGGCCCTCGGCTTCCGCGAGCCGTTCCTGTGGAACCTCGTCGAGCCGCTGAAGGCGAAGATGGGTGGCCCGTTCCCCGAACTCGCCGAGCGGCAGGCCACGATTGAGCGCACCATCCGCGCCGAGGAGGAAGGCTTCCTGCGGACGCTTGGGACAGGCATCGAGATGTTTGAAATCGTCGTTCTTGGCATTCGTCAGCAAATCGATTTGGAGGCACAGTCGGGAGAGGATTTTGGCGAAGAGGAAATCAACCAAATCGAAATCATTGACGGCCTGGGAGACATCATCTCGAAAGCATATCGCGATCACGGCAAACTGCTGTTGGACAGTAATATTGATTTCGGCAACAAAGCTATTGAGAGAGTTATACCCGGCGAGATCACTTTCCTCCTCCACGACACCTACGGCTTTCCCGGCGACCTGACGGCGCTGATGGCGCGCGAGCAGGGGCTGACGGTGGACGAGGCTCGCTTCGACGAGCTGATGACCGAACAGCGCGAGCGGGCCCGAGCCGCCGGCTCTTTCGGGGCGGACCTCAGCGAGGTCGGCGTGTGGGAGACCGTGAGCGAGGGCGACGACTCGGCCTTCGTCGGCTACGACCGCACCGAGGTCGAGGGCGCGGCGATTCGCCGGGCGCGGAGCTACGGCGAGGGCGACGACGCCACCCACGAACTCGTCCTCGACCGGACGCCGTTCTACGCCGAGAGCGGCGGGCAGATCGGCGACACCGGGACGCTCACGGTCGGCGGCGACACGCTCACCGTGACCGACACCCAGAAAGCCGACGACGGCTCCATCGTCCACACCGTCGACCACCTACCGTCGGACCCGACGGCTCCCGTCACGGCAACGGTCACGGCGAGCCGGCGGCGCGAGACGCGGAAGCACCACACGGCGACCCACCTCCTCCACGCCGCCCTCCGCGAGACCCTCGGCGAGCACGTCCAGCAGAAAGGCTCGCTCGTCGCCCCCGACCGGCTGCGGTTCGACTTCTCCCACTTCGAGCGCGTCTCGGACGACGAGCAGCGCCGCGTCAACACGCTCGTCCAGCAAAACATCCGCGCCGACATCGAGACCGCCGTGCCGATTGCCGAGGCGAAGGCGCGGGGCGCGATGGCGCTCTTCGGCGAGAAGTACGGCGAGACGGTCCGCGTCGTCACCTTCGGGCCGGAGTCGGTCGAGCTCTGCGGCGGGACCCACGTCGCGGCAACCGGCGAGATCGGCGTCTTCCGCATCGTGAGCGAAGGCTCGGTCGCCTCGGGCGTCCGGCGGATCGAGGCTGTCGCAGGCGAGGCCGCACTCGACGTGATCGAGCAGGAGCGCGCCACGCTGGAGGCTGTCCGCGCTCCGTTCCGCTCGCTCCAGCAGCCCGTCGACGAGGCCGTCGCCGACGTGCTCGCCGAGGTCAAGGCTCTCGAAAAGGAAATCGCCGCCCTCAAGCAAGCCGACGCCGCCTCAGGCCTCGCCAGCCTCGTCGACCAGGCCGAGGACGTAGACGGCATCCGCCTCGTCACCGGCGAACTCGGGGCTGCCGACATGGAGACGCTCCGCGAGACGGCGACGCAGTTCCGCGACACGCTCGGGGCCGGGGCCGTCGCTGTCCTGGGCGCGGTAGACCCCGAAGGCGGCAAGGTTTACCTCGCGGCCAGTGTCGCCGATGACGTAGTCGAGCGCGGCGTCCAGGCCGGTACGCTCGTCGGGGCGCTCGCCAGGCGCGTCGGCGGCGGCGGCGGCGGACGGCCGACGCTCGCCACGGCCGGCGGCCGCCAGCCCGAGCACCTGTCCGACGCCCTCGCTGCCGCTGCCGAGACGCTGCGGGAGATGCTGTAACGGCCTAGCGTGCGCGGTGCTGTTCGCCCCTGGCGGGCCCGGCGGCCTCTACAGCATCCACACCTCGCTTCGCCACCCCTCCCACTTCATGGCAGCGACTCCTCTCCAGACGGACACGTCCTCTATCTCCATCGTCCGGTTCTACCAGGCCGCGGCCCTCGTTGGAGGCCTCGGGTTCCCGATCTTCTACGTGCTGGAGGGCGACCTCGCCGTAGGCGGGGCGCTCAGCTTTGTACCGCGCCTGGTCGTGGGCGTCCTCTGCCTCGCGATGTTCGCGGCGCTGCAGTTCAGCGCGTGGGCGCAGGAGCGGGCGTTTCACTTGGGCTATGCACTGGGCGTCGTCACCGGTGCCGTGTACGTCTGGCTGCTGGTGGTCTCCAACTTCGCGCCTCACTTGGCCGCTGGCACCTTCGTGCTGCTCGTCGGCCAGATGGCCATCTTCCGCCGCCCACGTCCGTTCGCCTACTTCGCGGTGGCGATGACGGCCGCCTACACGGCGGCGGCCTACCTCGTGCCGGAGCAGCCTGCGTTCCCGAGGCTCTACCTCGTCGGTTTGATCGTCACGACGTGCCTGATCATCTACACCCTGATGGTGTTCTGGGAGACGCTGGAGAACCGGCTCATCGCGGCGCGCAGCGAGGCCGAGCGCAACCAAGCTGAGGCCGAAGCGGCCCGCGAACGCGCCGAGGCGGCCCTGCTCATCACCGAGCAGGCACGGAAAGAGGCGGAGACCGCCCGCCAGGATGCCGAGGTGGCCCGCGAAGAGGCCCTCGCCGCGGCGCGCGCCAAGAGCGAGTTCCTCGCCACGATGAGCCACGAGATCCGCACCCCGATGAACGGCGTCATCGGCATGACCGGCCTCCTGCTCGACACCGGCCTCAACGCCGAGCAGCGTGACTACGTCGAGACCGTCCGCGTCTCGGGCGACGCGCTGCTGACGATCATCAACGACATCCTGGACTTCTCGAAGATCGAGGCTGGGAAGGTGAACCTGGAGAAGCACCCCTTCGACGTACGCACCGTCGCTCAGGAGGCGCTCGACCTCGTCGCACCGAAGGCAACCGAGAAGGGTCTCGGGCTGGCGCTGCACCTCGACGACGACACGCCGCCGACCGTCCTGGGCGATGTGACGCGGGTGCGGCAGGTCCTTGTCAACCTCCTGGGCAACGCGGCGAAGTTCACCGAAGAAGGCGAGATCGCTGTCCACGTCGGCCGCGCCGATGCCTTCGGCGGGCTGGCGCTGAGCGTGCGCGACACCGGCATCGGCATCCCGCCGGACCGGCAGGCCGCGCTCTTCGAGGCGTTCACGCAGGCCGACGCCTCCACGACGCGCCGCTTCGGCGGGACGGGCCTCGGGCTGGCCATCTGCAAGCAGCTCGTTGAACTGATGGGCGGAACGATCAGCATGGACAGCGAGCCGGGGGTCGGCTCCACGTTCCGGTTCACCATCCGCACTCCGGCCGTCGCCTCCAGCCCCGACCGTCAAGCTGCCCCGAGCGAAAACGGCAGCCCCTCGGGGTCTGCGTCTTCTGTGCTCCCGCTTCGCATCCTGCTGGCCGAGGACAACGTGGTCAACCAGAAGGTGGCACTGCGCATCCTGGAGAAGCTCGGCTTCCGCGCCGACGTGGTCGCCAACGGCGAAGAGGCGGTCCGGGCCGTTCAGGGCGTGCCGTACGACGTGGTGCTGATGGACGTCCAGATGCCGGTCATGGACGGCCTCGCGGCGACCCGAAAGATCCGGGAGGTGCTCCCGGCCGAGCGGCAGCCGTGCATCGTAGCGCTGACGGCCAACGCGCTGCCGGAGCACCGCGAGCAGTGCCTGGAGGCGGGGATGGACGTGTACCTCTCCAAGCCGATCCAGCGCGACGCCCTCGCCGGGGCCATCAAGAAGGTTGCTGCCGACCGGGTGCCGGCGGTGCAGAGCGCGGCCTGACGCGCGCCGCGTTCGCCGTTTGCTAGTTTGACACCGGCACGGTCTGTGCCTAGTATCGCTGCGTCCTGTTACCCTCTGGCAACCCAACTGCATACTCCCATGCCTCGTCGCTACACCGCGCTCGTGCTGGCCGCGCTTGTCTTCTCGTCGGCCGCACTCGCGCAGAAGCCCGAGCCCCGCTCGGCCCTCGAAATCGGCACCGACGCCGTGTCCGAAACGGTGGCGGACGCCGACGGCCTCCGCGCCGCCGACGGCACGCCGCGCGCCCTCTACCGGCAGAACTACGCCGTGGACGCCGCCGACCCCGAGACGATGGCCCGGCAGTACCTCGCTGAGCAGGCGGACGCGCTTCGCATCGACGCCGACGCGCTTGCACTGCGCCACGTCCGGTCGAGCCGCGCCGGGCACAACGTCCGCTTCACGCAGATGCTCGACGGCGCCCCGGTCCACGGCTCCGAAGTCGTCGTCAACATCGACCCCCGGAACCGGGTGCAGCTCGTGCTGAGCGACTATCAGCCTAGCCTCGCGGTGCCGCGCGCGACCCCGTCGATGTCGGCGGACGCGGCCCGCAGCGCGGCCCACGAGCACCTCGACGTGTCGGGCGCGCTGCTCGGCGACGAGACGAGCCTCGTGGTCTACCCGACCGCGGACGGCGGCCGCCTCGCGTGGCGCGTGCGCGTGACGGCGGACGCGCCGATGGGCGACTGGGAGTCGTTCGTCGACGCCTCGACGGGCGAGCTGCTCCGCGTCGCCCGCCGCACGGTCTTCCACCACGGCTCGGACGAGGAGCCCACGCCCGCCACCCCGGTGCGCTCCATCGTCGAGGCCACCGGCCAGGTCTACGACACCGACCCGCTGACCGTCGCCGGCGCGCAGTACGGCGACACCGGCTTCGTCGACGGCGGCGACGCCAACACGCCGCAGCTCGAGGCCACGCGCATCCCGAAGACCTTCGAGGTGACGCAGAACGGCAGCACGTACCGCCTCGAGAGCGAGTACGCCGACATCGACGACTGGGCTGGCCCGTTCAAGGGCGAGTTCGAGCGGGACGAGCCCGACTGGAGCGTCACGCGCGACGACGACGCCTTCGAGGCCGTCACCGTCTACTGGCACATCGACAACTACATGCGCTACATCAACGAGACGCTGGAGATCGAGGTGCGCCCGTACCAGTACGCGACCGGCGTCCGGTTCGACCCCCACGGCTTCAACGGGGCCGACAACTCGTCCTACAGCACCGGCACCGCGCGCCTCCAGTTCGGCGAGGGCGGCGTGGACGACGCCGAGGACGCCGACGTGATCATCCACGAACTCGGCCACGGCCTCCACGACTGGCTGACGGTCGGGGGCCTCTCCAACGGCGACGGCCTCAGCGAAGGCCTCGGCGACTACTTCGCCGTCTCGTACACGCGCAGCCTCGGCCTCCTCGACCCCAGCGACCCGGAGTACAACTGGGTCTTCAAGTGGGACGGCCACAACCAGTTCTGGCCCGGCCGCGTCACGAATGTCGCCGGGGTCTACCCCTCCGGCTTCGTGCCCCACGGGCGCGGGCAGCACTGGTCGACCTCGCTCATGCGGGTCTACGACCAGATCGGGCGCGAGCGCACCGACGTCGCCGTGATCGAGGGCATCGCGATGACGAGCGGGAGCACCACGCAGCCCGTCGCCGCGCAGGCCGTGCTCCAGGCGGCCGCGAACCTGGGCTACACGGCCGAGGAGATCGACGTGATGGTCCGGGAATTCAACGCGCAGAACTACAACGTAACCCTACCCGTGGCGAGCGAAGCGTCGGCACCGGACGCCTCGTTCACGCTCACCGCCGCCTACCCGAACCCGTTCAGCGCCTCCCGCGCCGCCGCGCTCACCCTCCAGGCCGATCAGGCGCAGCGGGTCCGGGTGGTGCTCTACGACGTGCTCGGCCGCCAGGTGCGGGTGCTCTACGACGGCTCGGTAGCCGCCGGCCGGGACCGGCGCATCGTCGTGGACGCGGGCTCACTCCCGAGCGGGGCCTACGTCGTCCGCGCCGAGGGCGAGACGGCCTCGGCCACGCGCTCGGTGATGCTCGTCCGCTAGCCTGCCCGGCCTCGCCGATTGCACCGGCTCCTCTCTCACCGTGAGGGAGGAGCCGGTAGTTTTACGCCCGGTCTCTTCCTGCCTGTCTCTCATCTCGTGCGCGGTCTCTTCCCGCTTCTCTTCCTCCTCGGCTGCACCGAGTTGCCCGACGAGGCCACGGCCCCACCCGAGCCGGTCGGCGCACCGGCAGACTCCGCGGCCGACCTATCGTCGTTTTTCCCCGAGGGCACCGAGGGCACGTTCGTGCTCTACGACGCCCAGGGCGGGGTGACGACGCGCCACAACCCGGAGCGCGCCGCTGAGCGCGTCATCCCCGCTTCGACGTTCAAAATCTTCAACTCGCTCGTCGTCCTCGACGCCGGGGCTGTGGCCGACGAGCACGAGGTCGTCGCGTGGGACGGCGCGGAACGGGCGGTCCCTGGCTGGAACGCGAGCCAGGACCTCGAGACGGCGTTCGCCCGCTCGTCGGTGTGGGTCTACCGCGACCTCGCGCGCCGCGCCGGGCGCGGCACGCTCCAGGCCGCCCTCGACCGCGAAGGCTACGGCAACGCCACGATAGGCGACCAAGCCGATCTCTTCTGGCTCGACGGCTCGCTCCGCATCGCCCCGAACGAGCAGATCGACTTCCTCCGGCGGCTCCGCGCAGGCGAGACCGGATTCTCGGACCGGGCCGAGGCCATCGTCAGCCGGATCATGGTCGTGGACACGACGGGCGAAGCCGTGCTGCGCGGCAAGACGGGCTGGGCACGCAGCGACAGCCTAAACCTCGGCTGGTGGGTCGGCTGGCTAGAGCGCGCCGACGACGCGTATTTCTTCGCGCTTCTGGTCGAGAGCGAGGACCCGGACTTCGACATGGTGGGCGCACGCAGGCCCACTGCCGACCGCATCCTCCGGCACCTCGGCATCCGCTGAATAGCTTGCCAAACACAGCCCGGGCGGGCTACCTTAGCGCGCTGCGTCCCTCTTGCTTCCCCGCCCGTGTCTCTCAACGGTTCCTCCACCTACGACCGCCTCCTGGCCGCCGCCCACACGCAGGGCGCGGGCTTCGTCGTCCTGATCGACCCCGACAAGCTGCCGGAGGAGCACCTTCCCGCCTTCGCCGGCCGGTGCGCCGAGGCGGGCGTGGACGCGCTCTTCGTCGGCGGGAGCCTGATGCACGCGACGGAGCTCGACGGCTACGTGCACGGCGTCAAGGCCGCGACCGACCTGCCGGTCGTCGGGTTTCCGGGCACGCTACACCAGATCTCGGGCGCGCTCGACGCGGTGCTCTACCTCTCGGTCGTGAGCGGGCGCAACCCGGAGCACCTCATCGGGCAGCACGTCCACGCGGCCCCGCTCATCCGGCGGCTCGGCCTGGAGCCGATCCCGACGGCCTACATGCTCGTCGAGAGCGGACGCCTGACGACGGCGCAGTACATGAGCGGCTCGGCCCCGCTGCCGCGCCACAAGCCGGACATCGCAGCGGCGACAGCGCTCGCAGCCGAGATGATGGGGATGCGCCTCCTCTTCACCGACGGCGGCTCGGGGGCTGAGCACCCGGTGTCCGAGGAGATCATAGCCGCCGTCACGCAGACATGCTCGGTCCCGCTCGTCGTCGGCGGCGGGCTGACGACGCCGCGGGAGGTGGCGCGCAAGGTCGCTGCCGGGGCGCGGTTCGTCGTGATCGGCAACGCGATCGAGAAGAACGGCGACGCGGCCTACATCGCGGACCTCGCCGCCGCCGCCCACGCGTCGGTGCCACAGCCGCTCGGGTAGGGAGGCGGCACCGTGGACTCGCTGACGCAGGCCCTCCTCGGTGCAGCCGTCGGCGAGGCGACGCTAGGAAAGAAAGTCGGTCGCAAGGCGCTGGGCTGGGGCGCGCTCGCCGGCACCCTCCCCGACCTCGACATCCTCGCCTATCCCTTCCTCGACCCGGTCGGCGAGCTCGTCTTCCACCGAGGGCCAACGCACGCGCTGCTGTTCGCCCCGGTCGCCGCACCGCTCTTCGGCTGGCTCGTGTGGCGGCGCTACCGCGCCCGCGGCGCGCCCGCTGCCGAGGCCGGGTGGCGCGGCTGGGCGGCCCTCTTCTTCTGGTGCCTCTTCACGCACCCGCTCCTCGACGCGCTCACGGTCTACGGCACGCAACTCTTCCGTCCGTTCTCGGATCTCCCGGTGGCGGTCCCGGCGCTCTTCATCATCGACCCGCTCTACTCGCTCCCCCTCGTCGTGGCGGTCGTGGGTGGCCTCTTCCTGAAAGCCCCCGAGCGGCGGCACCGGCTGGCATGGGTCGGACTGGGGCTGAGCACGCTCTACGTCGGGTGGGCGCTTGGGGTGAAGGCCCACGTCGGGCGCGTGGTGGCGGAGACCCTTCGGGCGCAGGGCATCGAGGCTGAGGCGGTGCTGACCGTACCGGCCCCGCTCCAGACCGTGCTGTGGAACGTGACGGTCGACGTGGACGACGCCTTCCTCGTCGGCAGCTACGGCCTGCTCGACCGCGACCGGGCGATCTCGTTCCGGCGCGTCCCGCAGGAGAGCGCACTCTTCGACCCGTACCGCGAGACGCGGGCGGGCGAGGCGTTGCTGTGGTTCTCGCAGGGCTTCTACGTCATGCGCCCCGATCCCGGCCACACCGCCACCGATGCCGAGCCGGTCGGCCTCGTCCTGAACGACATCCGCTTCGGCCGCACCGACGGGTGGCTGAGCGACCGCGAGGGCGGCTACATCTTCCCGTTCCGCCTCGTCCGCGAGCCCGGCGGAGCCGTCTCGTTCCAACAGGGCCGGCCGTCGGTCGACCCCGCCGCCTTCCCCGTCCTCTGGCACCGCATCCTCGGCGACGAGTCGGCGCGGCTGGAGTAGTCAGCCTGTGGCGGCGTCGAGTTGGCGCGCGAGGTCGGCGGGATCGGTCGTCGGCTGCTGGCAGGCGAAGTCCTCGCAGACGTAGGCCGTCGCCGCCCCGCCCTGCACCGCCTGCGCCTCGGTGTAGGGTGCGAGGTCGGCGAGGGTGTCGGCGTCGGGCGGGCGGAGGTGGACGACGGCGTTCGGGAGGTAGCGCGTGCGGAGCGCACCGAGGAGCGCGTCGGTGTCGGCCGCGCCCGGCTCGCCGGCGACCGTGATTTCCTGGCTCGGACCCGTCGCGAAGGCGAGGGCGACCATCCCCATCGTGTGGCCCATCGGCTGCTCGGCAGCGGAGGCGGCCGACTGGAGGACGCGCCCAGCCTCGTCTTCGAGCGCCGTCTCGCCCGTCAGCCGTCCGAGCCGTAGCCCGTTCAGCGCGGCGACCGCGTTGCCCGACGGGATCGCGCCGTCGTAGTACGCCTTCTGCCGGACGAGAAGTACCTCGCCGTCGTCGGGCGAGAGGAAGAGGCCGCCGCGCGCGTCGTCGCCGAAGTGCCGGTGCATGGTCCGGTGGAGGTCGAGCGCGGCGCGGAGCCACCGGGGCTCGAACGTCGCCTGGTAGAGTTCGACGAGGCCCCAGACGAGGAAGGCGTAGTCGTCGAGGAGTGCCGGGATGCCGGCCTCGCCTTTTCGGTAGCGGTGGAGCAGGCGGCCGTTCCCCGCCTGCGCGGGGACAGGCTTGGTCTGCATCGTCGAGAGGAGAAAATCCGCTGCGCGGGCCGCGCGCCCGGCGTACTCGGGCGCGTCGAAGGTCCACGCGGCGCGGGCGAGGGCCGCGATCATCAGCCCGTTCCAGTCGGTGAGGACCTTGTCGTCGAGGAGCGGACGCGGGCGCCCGGCGCGGGCGCTGAGGAGGCGCTGCCGGATCCCGCCGATCCGGTCGCGGAGGTCGGCCTCGGGCACGCCGAGGCGGTCGGCGGCTTCGGCGTCGTCCGCCGTGCGGAAGAGGACGTTCTGGCCGGTCAGCTCACGCGTCGCCTCGTCCCGGACGTTGCCCTCGCGCTCCAGGTTGAAGAGCGCCGCGGCGAACGCGCCGTCCTGCGGGCCGAGCGTCTCGATCACCTCGTCCCAGGTCCAGACGTAGAACGCGCCCTCCTCCTTCTCGTCCTCGGGGTTGAGCGAGTCCGCGTCCTCGGCGGAGAAGAACGCGCCGTCCGGGCTGGTCAGGTCGCGCGCGACGTAGGCGAAAACGTCCTCGGCCGTGCGGCGGTAGGCCTCGTTGCGGGTGAGCGCGAACGCCTCGGTGTACGCCATCGCCAGGAGCGCCTGGTCGTAGAGCATCTTCTCGAAGTGCGGCAGCTTCCACACGCGGTCGGTGGAATACCTGTGGAAGCCGAAGCCGAGGTGATCCCACAACCCGCCGCGCCGCATCGCGCCGAGCGTCTCCTCGACCATCCGCAGCGCCCGCCGCCCGACGACCGTCTCGGTCCCGGCCCGCTGCGCCTCGCGGAGGAGGAAGAGGAGGTGGTGCGGGGTCGGGAACTTCGGTGCCCCGCCGAACCCGCCCGCCTCCTCGTCGAAGCGCCCGGCAAGTTGGTTGTAGGCGAGAGCGAGGGTGTGGGCGTCGAGCGTGCCGCCGGGGGCCGACTCCTGGGCCAGCCCGTCGCGGACGGCCTCGGTGATGCGCTCGGCGGAGCCGGCCACCTTGTCGCGGTTGGCGCGCCACTGCGCCGCGACGCTCGGTAGAAGCTCCATCATCCCGGGCCGGCCGGCGCGGCCGTGCTTCGGGAAGTAGGTCCCGGCGTAGAACGGTTTCTTGCTGGGCGTCAGGAGGACCGTCATCGGCCAGCCGCCGTGGCCGGTCAGCGCCTGCGTGACCGACATATAGAGCGCGTCCACGTCAGGCCGCTCCTCGCGGTCGACCTTGACCGGGACGAAGTGCTCGTTGAGGAGACGCGCCACGTCCGGGTCCTCGAACGACTCGTGCTCCATCACGTGGCACCAGTGGCACGTCGCGTAGCCGACCGACAGGAAGACGGGCTTGTCCTCGCGCTCGGCCTTCTCGAACGCCTCGTCGCCCCACGGATACCAGTCGACGGGGTTGTCGGCGTGCTGGAGGAGGTACGGGCTGAGCGCGTCGGCGAGGCGGTTGGGCATGGCGGTCGGGCGAGGTGAACCGGCGGTACGGCGCGTCCCGGCCTGCGTTCCGGTTCCCAGGGCACGGCGATTCGGATTGCGTGGCACCGAGCCGCCGGCTATGTTGAGGTCCACTGTTTCCTTGCTGCCATGCGTGCTCTCCTGCTCTGCCTCGCTGCGTGCCTCCTCGCGGGCTGTGACTCGTTCAGCCCGTCCGACGCGCTCCCCGCCCTCCCGAACGCCACGGCCGACCTCGCGGTGCTCCAGTCAGCCGACGGGTGGATCGTCGTCGCGGCCGTCTCCGGCGGCGAGGCCATCCAGTTCCCGTCCGGCGCTTTTCCGGTCTACTTCTCCGCCGACGGGATGCTCAGCGGACGCATCCCGCCCAACGCCTACACCGGAGAGTACACGGCCTCCGAAGACGGGAGCCTCGCCGTCAGTGACCGCTTCGTTTCGACCCTGATCAGCGAGTCGGAGGAGAGCCGGCGGCTGGGCGGCATCCTGCTCCAGGAACTCTCCCAAGCCACTCGGTTCGAGATCGAGGGCCCGACGCTCCAGGTGCGCTCCGCCGACGGCGACGGCGTCCGCCTCGGGCGGCTGTCGGTTCAGGAGGCGCGCTAGACCTCTCCCGTACGGCTCGCCTCCCCGACGTAGAGGCGCGGCGGTGCCGCACCCAAAGGGGACCTCGTCCTCAGCGCAGCACCGCTGCGGGTGACTAGGGCGACCACGTGGGGTCGCCCCTACAGGGCCTCGTTGCCCGTCTTCGGTCCGCTGTCCTCCGTCTTCTGCCCACTGCCGTTGCCGCCAAACGCCGGCGGCGTCGCTCGGGCACCCGGCTTGCCCTCGGTGACGTTGTGGAAGTAGCGGACCGTCGGGTAGGCCAGGTCGATGTCGTCGCGCGCGTCGAAGGCGTCGAGGATGGTCTCCCAGAGCAGCTCCTCGCTCCCGCGCCGGCGGCGGGGCTCGACGAGGTAGCGGACGACGAACTGCACGCCCACGTCGACCACGCTCGTGTAGACCGTCGGGGTGAGCTTGGAGTAGAAAATGAGGTACTCCTGCGCCGCCTGCCGGACCTTGCGCTCGGCGTCGGGGCTCAGCTCCTCGACCTTGTCGTGGGCGATTCCGAAGAGGATCTCCTTGGCGTCGCGCCACGCGCTCTCGAACGTCACCACGACCGCGATCTCGTTCCAGATGTAGGGGAAGCCGCGCGTGTAGTTCGTCACCGGCTCGGTGAAGACCTTGCCGTTGGGGACGTGGACGATCCGGCCCGTCGACTGCGCCGCCCCGGTCGAGGTCCCGACTTCGAGGAGCGTGAACCGGAACAGCCGCTGGTCGATCACGTCGCCCGCGATCCCGAGAATCTCAATTCGGTCGCCCGGCCCGAAGGGCTTGCGCCAGACAATGAAGCTCCACCCGGCGATGTTCGTCAGCGGGTCCTTGAGCGCGATCGCCACGCCGGCCGAGACGAGCCCGAGAAACGTCCCGACCTCGCCGAACTCGTCGAGCCAGATGTTCACGACGACGAGGAGGCCGAGCACGAAGGCGGTGTAGGCCGTCGTCTTGCGCCACTGGTACTTCGTGCGCGCGTCGGTCGCCCGCCGGTTGACGAGGCGCAGCACGACGAGGCGCAGCGCCCACAGCACGAGGATGACCGCGAGCGTGCCGAGGACATCGTTCAGCATGGCCCCGCTCAGGGTGGTGAACTCCAGGAGCCAGGCGTAGAACCTCGAAACGGCGTCGGTGACGGGACTCATCGAGACAGGGAAGCGGGCGACGGCCTCAATCTACGCCAGACCGCACCCACCCGCTCAGAACGCGCCGCCGAAGAAGACGGCGTTGAGGAGGAGCCCCTGCGTCCCCCACCAGAACCCGCGGAACGCCGGGTCGAAGTCGAAGAGGACGACGCGGCCCCGGCCGAGGCGCTGCGCCGTGATCGCCGAGCCGCCCGCGAACCGCGCCAGGTTCTCGTCCGAGACGTAGCCGCTCACGAGCGGACCGGCCGTGTAGGCCGCGACGCTCGACCCGGGCGCGTCCGGCAGGTCGAAGGCGAGCGCGTTGTTCTTGAAGACCGCCACGCGCTCCGGGTGCCCGAACGCGAGCGGGTGCGTCTCGTCGAGCGCGACCTCGACAATCGCCCCACCGACGACCTGCGCACCGCGCGCCGCGTCCACCTCGGCGTAGGGGCGGACCACGCTGTCCTCGGACGCCTCGCGCCGGGTCCATGCTCCGAGTCCGTTGCGCGCAGCCCAGGCCGCAGCCTGCTCGGTGGCGACCAGGGTGCCGCCGCGCTGCACCCACGACTTCAGGCTTTCCTCAGCGGCTCCGTCCAGCCCTCGGAAAAAGCCCGTAGCGATGATGACGTTGTACCGGCTGAGGTCCGCCCCACTGACCTCGTCTCGGTCGAGAAGCGAGACAGGCAGCCCGGCGCGCTGAGAAAGCAGGTGCCACACCTGACCGACGTTGTACACGTCCGTACCCTCGCCCGAGAGCAGCGCCACGCGCGGCATCTCCAGCACCGACATCGACCGGCTCCCGAGGTCTGGCCCGTCCGGCGTCAGCCCGCTGCCGAGTAGTGTCACGTCGACTCCGTGATAGACCGCCATATCCTGCAGGGTCTGGTGCACGGTCTCTGGGTCGACATCGGCCTGCTCTACCGGTATCACGAGCGCTCCCCGGCCGAAACCGTACGCCTGCCCGAGCCCGAGCGGCTCCACGGCCATACGGACGCGGATTCTAACCTCCTGCAGCCGTGCGAGCACGCGCGGTGCGAGCGTCATTTCCCATGGAATGACATACGCGACCTCGGCCCTGCCGAGCGTGGGTGGATTCGACTGGCCGAGGGATGACGCGAGCGCCCCGTCTGAACCGGGCAGCCGGTCTAGCTCAGCGTAGCGCAGCCCGTAAGCCAGCGGCAGCGTCCACGTCGAGACGTCGTAGAAGAGCGAGTCCTCGAAGCTCGTCACCCGCTCGAAGGCGGCCTTGACGAGCCGCGCCTGCGGCTGATCCATCGGGACGACGAACGCCTCCCGCGCCTCGAACCGCTCACCGCTGGCCTCGATAGGTTCGCTCAGGAGGTACGACTCGATCCGGTGCCGCTCCAACACGTCCGCGAAGTGGGCCGCTCGGGCCCGGTCTTCGGCCCCGACGACATAGCCCTGCACGTCGGACTCCTGGGCCACGTCCGAGGCCGAGGCGTAGAAGTCGCGCTGGTGCCGGAGGAGGTCGGTCCGCATCGCGGCGGCGGCCTCGAGCGAGGAGAGGCTGGTCGCGACCTGGTTGCGGACGGTCACCGCGTAGTCGAGCACGCCGTTGACGGTCTCCGAGGCGAGGGCGCGGCTGCTGGCCTGCTCGAAGAGAATCCCAACGGCCCCGTTCACGTCAGGGTAGGTCGAGCCTTTGCCGTAGTAGAAGTCGTCGAACGTCTCGCCGGAGTAGTAGAGCTGCCCGATCCGGTCGAGCGCTGCCGCGTGATAGGTCGCGATCTCGGCCGTGAGGTCGAACGTCCGCTCCGGCGTGTTGGGGTTGTTGCGGCTCGGGACGCCGGGCTGGAAGAAGTAGGTCGCGTCGCCGCCCATCTCGTGGAAGTCGGTCGAGAGCTGGGGCCGCCAGCTGTGCCACAGTTCCATCCGGCCGCGCGACTCCGGGTGGACGAGCGGGAGCCAGTCGCGGTTGAGGTCGAAGAGGTAGTGGTTGGTCCGGCCGCCGGGCCACGGCGCGTTGTGCTCGCGGTCCTGCCCGTCGAGCGAAGGCACGCCGTCGGTCCCGCCCCGGTTGCCGTTGACCCAGTCGACGAAGCGGTCGCGCCCGTCGGGGTTGAGGAGCGGGTCGATGAGGACGACGGTGTTCTGGAGGACGGCGTCGACGGCCGGTCCCTGTCCGGCGGCGAGGTGGTAGAGGAGCAGGAGGGCTGCCTCGGTCGCGCTCGCCTCGTTGCCGTGTACGCCGTAGCCCATGTAGGCCACGGCCGGCATCGCCCCGAGCGCGGCGTCGCTCACCGCGTCCGGCGCATCGCTCAGCCGAAGGTTAGCCTCGCGCAGGGCCTCCAGGTCGGTTCCCTCGGCAGCGACGACCGCATGGACGAGGGGGCGTCCCTCCCACGTCCGCCCGTGCTCGCCGACCGTGACGCGCGGGCTGGCCTTGGCGACGGCCTCCAGGTACCGGACTACCTGCTCCGGCCGCGTGTGGCGCGTCCCGATGACGTGGCCGATAACCTCTTCGGGCGTCGGGATCGCCGGATTGTAACCGGTCGTGCCCGGGGCGGTGAAGTCGGTCGCGAGCGGCATCGGCTGCGCGAAGGCACCGGGCACGAGGAGCAGCAGGGCGAGGCAGAAACGCATGGAGGTCGGAGAAATACGTAGGGGCGTATCGCAATACGCCCCTACAGGTACCGGCGGTGTGGGGAGGAGCTATTCGGGTACGGACGCGGACGCCGTCTCCGCCGCCTGCCGTTTCTCCTGGGCCGCGTGCTCCACGAGCCGGCCGATGCAGTCCGCCGTCCAGGTCGTGCGCGTGTTGGCCAGCACCCGGCCCTCGATCACGAGCTTCGGCACGCTGCGGATGCCGCCCTGCGAGATGATCTGGTTCTCCTCCTGGATCAGGCCCACGTACTTCCGGTTGTTCAGCTCTTGCCGGACCCGGTCGGAGTCGAGCCCGATCCGCCGGGAGGCGTCCGCGAGTTGGCTCACCGAGAGCCCGATGCCGGGCCGCTGGTTCTCGAACTGGAGGTTCAGCATCTCGGCGAACTTGTCCTCCTCAGCGGCGAGGTAAAGCGCCTGCGACTGCGGGACGGAGTAGTCCCAGATGGCGTAGGGCTTGTAGTAGACCTTCGCCTGGTCCTCGATCTGCGGGAGGATGGTTTCGAGCGCGTCGTGGAGCGTCTTGCAGTGCGGGCAGTTGGGGTCGAAGATCTTCATGATGCGGACCGGCGCGTCGGCGCTGCCCTCGTAGGGCGTGTCCATCGAGATCAACTGGTCGAAGACGGGGAAGCGCGGCGTTTCGTAGTCGTAGTGGCACTCGGCGGTCTCGGCCGAGACGCGCTGCACGCCCGGCGTGAACGTCGAGGCCGCCGCCTCGGGCTCCGGCGCGAGCGCCACGTCGGCCCCGGCGAGCACGACGAGCGCGACGAGGCCGAGCGCGTAGGGCCGCAGCGCCGTGCTCACCACCACGTCCCGCCCTGGCCCCTTCGCCCGCTCGACGAGGTGGAGCGCGAAGAGGGTCGCCGTCGTGAGCGAGGAGAAGAGGCAGAGCGCGCAGAACTGCGTCAGCAGGAAAGTCTGCACGCTGACGAGGTAGAGCGCGAACGCGAACCCGGCGCTGACCGCCCAGAAGCTGGCCTTGCGCAGCGTCTCACTCGTCGGCGCCTTCAGGAGGGCCGCGCCGAAGCGGAGCGCGGCCACGGTGAGGTAGAACAGCCCGCCCCAGACGAGCACGTCGACGCCGAGGAAGGTGCTGTAGGCGCTCGAGGTGACGTCGGCGCAGCCGCTGCCGCTCTGGGTGTCGCCCGCGCCGGTGCAGCCGAAGGCGAAGTTCGCCTGGCTCTGGACCCAGAGGTGGACGACGATCATCAGGCCCACGAGCGCGAGCAGGAAGATCGGGAGGTTGAGACGCGGGCCGCGCGCGGCCGGGGTAGTGCTAGCCATGAGAGTCGAGGATGCCGTCGGGGGGAGAGCGCGAAATATACCAACGTCCCCGCCGCCTCCGTCGTGCCCTGTCAGACGGACTCGGAAGCCTAAACCGTTCCGGGACGGGCGCCTGAGGATGTAGGTGGCTGGTGAACGCGAGAGCGGCAGGAACAGATCGGTGTCGTCCAGCGCCCCTGGTATCGTCGCCTCCGCGACCGACGTGAAGTCGGCCCCGCACGCACCGATGAGAACGCGCAGTGGGTTATGCGTAGATCACACCACCGAACGACTGTCCGGCGCGCTGACGTCCTGCCGCTTCTCGGAGGAGACCGGCGTCCACCCCGCGAAGCCGGAGGCCGTTTACGATGGCCCGTGGGACGTGGTGATCGGTGAGCAGCCCGACACTCACGAAGCGTCTCGGAGCGAACGCAGCCGGGCGCGGAGCCCTTCTGGCTCTTTAAGGCCGGGCCGGGCCCGTTCTGCCGACTCCAGCGCTGCATCGAGCGCTGCGTCTAGGGCTTCGCGGTGGTCCCAGTAGTAGCCGAGCGCCGCGTGCACCTGCGCCATCGAGAGCGACGGGTACTGGAAGTGCAGTTCGGCCGGACTCCACCCGTAGGCCCGCTGCGCGGCTACGAGGTGGAGCACCTTTAGCCGGGTTGCTCCGACGCGCGCGATGCCGGCTTCGTCGACCTCGATGTGCGGGTAGGCAACAGACGTATCCATGCTGCCTCGAACGGCACCGGGAGCCTAGCCGTTCCTCACGTCTGGAGCACGCCGGGGTTGAAGCGCTCCGCGTGCGGGTTGTGGTCGGCCATCTCGATGCCGGTGGCGAGCCCTCGTTGGACCGGGTTATGCGAGGCTGTTCCACTCTGCCGCTTGCACCCTCCGCCCAAGCAGCGTCTCTACCTCGCGGAGCATCATCCGAAGCTGCGGAACGGAATACTCCTGGTTCGACGGGATGGCGAGCCGGTGCCGGTCGTAGACCATGAACTGGTGCCTGGTCCCCGAGAACGGCCCCTCAAACCCGAGCCGCCGGAGCCGTTTGACGAAGACGCGGCGCTTACACGGGGTTCACCTGCTCATGCGTCGGGTCCGCGTTGAGGTCGATGCCGCCGACGATGGGCAGCGCATGGCCGAGCTTCAGCCCAACCAGGAGCCAGTCTTCGAGCGTCGAGCGTAGCTCTTCCTGGCACACGCGCAAGGTCTCACCGAAGGCCACGACACCCTGGCATTCCGGGATCCGCCCGCCGAAAGAGCCTTCGTCCAGCTTGTCGTACTCGGCTCCTGCCATCGCCGCGTCGAGGTACTGCGTGAGGACGTACTGCGTCTCCATAATCTGGTCCGTCTGAGTTCTTGCCAGGGTTACCGACCGGGGCGCGTACTAGTTTCGGTCTACCAGCCTCACGTCTGAAGCACGCCGGGGTTGAAGCGGGGGACGTGCGGGTTGTGGTCGGCCATCTCGATGCCGGTGGCGAGCCACTGCCGGGTCGCAGCCGGATCGATGATCTCGTCCACCCACAGCCGGGCCGCGGCGTAGTAGGGCGAGGTCTGGGCCTCGTAGCGCGCCGTCATCTCCTCGAGCAGGGCTGCCTGCTCCTCTTCAGACACCGTCTCCCCCTTCCGCTTGCGCGTGCCGATCTCGATCTGGAGCAGCGTCTTCGCCGCCTGCTTGCCGCCCATCACCGCGATCTGCGCCGTCGGCCACGCCAGGATCAGGCGTGGGTCGTAGGCCTTGCCGCAGAGCGCGTAGTTGCCCGCGCCGTACGAGTTGCCGATGATGACGGTGAACTTCGGGACGACGGAGTTGGCGACGGCGTTGACCATCTTCGCGCCGTCCTTGATGATGCCCCCATGCTCGCTCCGGTTGCCGACCATGAAGCCGGTCACGTCCTGGAGGAACACGAGCGGGATCTTCTTCTGGTTGCAGTTCATGATGAACCGCGCGGCCTTGTCGGCGGAGTCGGAGTAGATCACACCGCCCGCCTGCATCTCGTTCGTGTGCGCCTTCTTGCCCTGCTTCGCCATCACCACAAGGCGCTGGCTGGCGACGATGCCGACGCTCCACCCGTCGATCCGGGCGTAGCCGCAGAGGAGCGTCTGGCCGTACTGCTCTTTGTATTCGGTCCAACTGCCGGCGTCGATGATCCGGGCGAGGACGTCGCGCACGTCGTAGGGAACCTGGCGGCTCTCGGGCATCACGCCGTAGAGTTCCGCCGGGGCGAAGGCCGGCGGCACAGCCTCGGCGCGGTCGAACCCGGCGCGGGCGCGCGCCCCGAGGTGGGAGACGAGGTCGCGGATCGTCGCAAGGCAGGTCTCGTCGTCGGGCATCTTGTAGTCGGTGACGCCCGAGATCTCGGAATGCGTCGCCGCCCCGCCGAGCGTCTCGTTGTCGGTCGTCTCGCCGATGGCGGCCTTGACGAGGAACGGCCCGGCGAGGAAGACCGACCCGGTGCCGTCGACGATGAGGGCCTCGTCAGACATGATCGGGAGGTAGGCCCCGCCCGCGACGCAGCTCCCCATGATCGCCGCGATCTGCGGGATGCCCATCGAGGACATCCGGGCGTTGTTGCGGAAGATGCGCCCGAAGTGTTCCTTGTCGGGGAAGATCTGGTCCTGCATCGGGAGGTAGACGCCGGCCGAGTCCACGAGGTAGACGATCGGCAGGCGGTTCTCGATGGCGATCTCCTGGGCGCGGAGGTTCTTCTTGGCCGTGATCGGAAACCACGCCCCGGCCTTGACGGTGGCGTCATTCGCGACGAGGACGCAGAGGCGGCCGTGGACGCGCCCCAGCCCCATCACCGTCCCGCCGGACGGGCAGCCGCCCTCGGCCTCGTACATCCCCCACCCGGTGAAGAGGCCGAGTTCCATAAAATCGGTGCCCTCGTCGACGAGCGCGGCGATGCGCTCGCGGGCGGTCAGCTTGCCCCGGCTGTGCTCGCGGTCGATCCGCTTCTGCCCGCCGCCGAGCCGGACCTGGCTGGCGTGCGCTTCCAGCTCGCCGAGCAGGGCGCGGGCGTGCTCCGCGCGCGCGTCGAACTTCGCGTGATCGGACGCTGGAGTGCCGAGAGTGGAGACGACGTCGGGCATAGGGTGCGGAGCGTTCGGAGAAGGGAGCGGCTGAACCGAAAGGAGTGGGCCGAAAGTAGCGATCCCGGGGCCAAAAGAAAAGGTCCAGCCTGGGGAGGCCGGACCCGGTATCGAGCGGGAGGCAGCGTCAGATGACGGCGCTCATCTTCTGCATGATGAGGGTGCGGTCCTCGCCGGTCTTCTCGTGGATGAGGTTGACCATCTTGTTGAGGTTGCCGCGCGCCTTTTTCAGCTCCTTGTCGTCGATCTCGCCCCATACGGCGAAGATCTGCGTGCGGACACGCTCCCAGTTTTGCTCCATGCGCTGCTTGCCCATGCGTCTCACCCAAGTTTGTAGTACGGAAAAAACGGCCCTTCCGGGAGGGCACTAAGCCGTTTCCCCAGGCCCTACAAAATACAACGGGGTTTCCCCTATAGCAAGTGTGCTAGGAGAGGGCCTGAGCAGGGCTTCGCTGAGAGTTGACGTGGGCACGGCGAGCGCTCAGCGTCTGGCCCAGTGCGGTTCCGGCGACATGGCCGCTCGCCCAGGCCCACTGGAAGTTGAACCCGCCGATGCGGCCGTCCACGTCGCAGACCTCGCCGCAGAGGTAAAGCCCCGGCGTGCAGCGCGAAGCCATCGTGCCGAGGTCCAGTTCGGCGAGCGGGACGCCCCCGGCGGTGACCTCGGCGTAGCGGTAGCCCCGGTCGCCGGTGAGCGGGAGGCGGAGCGCGGTCACGGCCTCGACGAGCGCCCGCCGGTCGGCGCGGGTGAGGGTGTCGCCGGTCGTTTCGGGACCGACGCCGGCTTCGTCGAGGAGCGCGCGGGCAAGGCGCTCGGGGAGGCGCTCGCGGAGAAAGCGGAGGACCGTCGTGCCGAGCGCCTGGAAGTCCGCGTCGAGCGCGGCCGGCGCGGTGCCGGGGAGCCAGTCGACGGTGACGTGCGCGCCCTCGTCGTCCTCGCGGGCGTCGAGCCAGTAGCGGCTCAGGTCGAGGACGGACGGGCCGCTCAGCCCGAAGTGGGTGAGGAGGGTCGAGTCGGTGAACGCCTTGCCTTTCTTGCCGGTCGCGCTGCGGAGCTGGATCGTGGCGGGGACGGTGACGCCGCTGAGCGCGCAGAGCGGGTGGCCGGCGGGTAGGGTGAGCGGGACGAGGGCCGGGAAGACGCGCCGCGTGACGGTGTGCCCGAGCGTCTCGGCGATGCGGTAGCCGTGCCCGTCGGACCCGCTCTTGGGGAGGCTCTTGCCGCCGGTGGCGAGGACGACGCGCGCGGCCTCAATCTCACCCCACTCCCCCATCACCCGGAACCCGTCGCCAGCCGGTTCGACCGTCTCGACGCGGCGCGGGTGCCGGACCTCGACGCCCGCCTCGTGGTTCGCCCGCAGGAGCGCGCCCAGGACGGTCTTCGCGCTGTCGGTCGTCGGGAAGAGCTTGCCGGTCTCCTCGCGCTTGAGGTCCACGCCGAGGTCGGCGAAGAAGTCAACCGTCGCGGGCACGTCGAACCGGCGGAGCACCTTTTTGATCGCACCCCGAGTGGAGCCTGCGTAGGCGCGGGCATTGACGGCGTGGTGGGTCACGTTGCAGCGCCCGCCGCCCGCGACAAGGATCTTCGCCCCGAGCTTCCGCGCCCCGTCGAGGAGCACGACGCGCCCCGCGCCGGAGCGCCCGGCGAAAATGCCCGCCATCAGCCCCGCCGCCCCAGCCCCGACGACGACTACATCAGCTCGCTCCATTGCGGACCTAACCCGTGGTGAAGTTGAGCACGCTGCGGACGTAGGAGCGCATCGTCTCGCCCCGGCTCGCGGCGGGCTGCCAGGTCTTCTGCGCCGTCGCCCGCATTGCCACCGCGTCGAGCGTTGGGTGGACCGGGTCGACGAGCTTGATGGCTAGCGGTGCGCCGTCTTCGCTGAGGTAGACCTGCATCTTCACGGCCCCACCGATGCCGGCCTGCCGGAGGCTGTCGGGGTAGGTGATCGCCACGTCGCTCGGCGCGGGCCGGGGGAAGAAGAAGACCTTGCCCAACTCCCGGTTGATGTCGCGCTCGAGGGCGTCGCGGTTTTCGTCCTGCCCCCGCGCGTCGATCAGCGGCACGGCGATCTCGGTGAAGAGCGAGTCCACGAACTCGGGCGCGTTGCGGTAGAGCGCGATGAACTTCTGCTGCACGTTGCGGTGCGTCGGGCTCTCGGTGCGCTTGCCGTCGGGCCGCTCGCTGAGGGCCATCGCCTCGAAGGTTTCGAGGTCGCGGAAGGCGACGGTCGTGTCCACGCCGTCCTGCCACCAGCGCATCCCGTCGGCGTTCCAGCCGGGCGGCGGCCCGAGGTCTACCGGTTCGCTGCCGCCGCAGCCGGTGAAGAAGGCGAGGGCGAGAACGAGGAGGGCGAGGCGGAACATGGCGGCGCGGTTACGTGGGTGAGGACACGCGCAAAATACGCCTCGCTTCAGACCTACCGGTCCGCCCCAGCCTCAGGCAGGGCGTCGGCGAGGCGGACGAAGAAGCGCCGCCGGTCCATCGCCACGACGCGGACGGTGCTGCCCGAGGCGATGAACTCGCCCTCGGTCTGCACCTCGACGCGCTCGCCGTCGATCTCGACGATCCCGCCCGGCCGCAGCGGCGTCACCGCGACCGCGTCGCGGCCGAGGTAGCGCGAGCGGGTATCGTGCTCGCGCGCGTCGGCGTCTTTGTCGCGCCGCAGGTCGGCGGCGAGGACGAAGCGGTCCCACGCGCCGGTCTGCCAGAAGAAGTAGAACAGCCCGGCCCCGGCCCCGACCGAGCCCAGCGCGGCGAGCACGCCGCCCGCCGGCCCCAGCGTCACGAAGGCGTAGACCACGCCCGCGACGATCGCCAGCCCGCCCCCGATGCCGACCGCGCCAAACCCCGGCACGACGTAGACCTCGACCGCGATCAGGCCGAGGCCGACGAGCACGAGGAGGAGCGGGATCAGAAATTCCACCGGGAAGGCCGCGCGTTAGTCGTTGGAATGGAAGTCGGCCGAGCTACGACGCGCGCGCCGGGCGCACCTCGACCCGGCTCCCGCGCACGCTGACGACCTCGACGTGCTCCCCCTGCGGCACGAACGTGCTCTGCGAGACCACGTCTACGCGCCGCCCGTCGATCTCGGCCATGCCGGCCGGGCGCAGCGTCGTCAGCGCCACGCCGACCTGGCCGAGGAGCGTGTCGTCCGAGTCGGCCGCGATGTAGCCAGCCGCGCTGCCGAGTTCGGGCGCGAGGACGAGGTGCCCGAACCGCTCCGACTTCGGCAGGTAGCGCCCGACGGAGTAGCCGAAGATCATCACGAGAATGAGCGTCCCAGCGAGCGTCAGGATGGCCTGGGTGATCGCTCCGCCGGAGGGGAACTGGAGGCCGACGTTGCCGATGAGCGCTGCGCCAAGTGAGAAGAGAGTTAGCAGGAGACCCATGATACCGGCCACGCCGAAGCCGGGGATGACGAACACTTCGATCAAAAGCAGCAGCACCCCGAGGCCGAAGAGCGCGATCTCCCAGCTCTGCACGAGGCCGAGCATGTAGTGCGGCGCGAAGAACAGCGCTGCCCCGACGGCCGACATCGCCCCGGCGAACCCGACGCCCGGCGTCTGGAGTTCGAAGTACAGCCCGCCTAGCATCATCATCATCAGGATCGAGGCCATGACCGGGGCTCCGAGGAAGCGGAGCACCCGCTCGGCCGTCGAGGCCTGGTGCTCGACGCGGGGCCGGTCGGCTGCGCCCAGGGCCGCCAGGACGTCGTCCTTCGTGCCGAGGACGGCGTCGGCGACGCCGAGGCGCTCGGCCTCGCTCGCCGAGAGCGTGAGGAGCGTGCCCTCCTCGACCACGCCGTCGACTTCCAGCGTCTCGTCCACCATCGCCTCGGCGATCTCGGGGTCGCGCCCGCCCGCCTCGGCCGTGGCGCGCATCAGCCCGCGCATGTAGCTCTGCATCTTCTCCGACGCCTTCGTCCCCGCCCCGTCCACGACCGTCGCCGCGCCCATCGACGCGCCGGGGGCCATCACGATCACGTCGTTGGCGTACGAGATCAGCGCCCCCACGCTGGCCGCGTTCGGGTCGATGAAGGCGACCGTCGGGATCTCGCTGTGGAGGATCGCCGAGCGGATCTGGTCGGCGGCATCGACAAGCCCCCCAAACGTGTCGATGTCGAAGAGCACGAGCGCGGCCTCAGCTTCGGCCGCGTCTTCAAGCGCCCGGTCGATGTAGTTGGCGAGCGCCGCGTCAATCATCCCCTGGACCGGGACGACGAACACGTCGCCCGTCCCGAGCGAGTCGGCGACGGCAGCGATGCGTTCGTCGCCCGCGGGCGCGCCCTGTGCCACTACAGCAGGAGCAGCAGTCAAAGCGAGCGTGAGAAAGCAGATCAGACGGATCATGGCGTTGCAGGACAGGATGGGGCTCCTGTACGCGATCCGCGCGCTGTAAGATTCAGCGCCTTCTCACTGGATCAGGACCGGTGTGCCAACCTCGACGAGGTCCCAGATCGCGTCGAGGTGCACGTCGCGCAGGGCGACGCAGCCGCGCGTCCACGCCCGCTGCCGCCCGGACCCCTGGCCGTGAATCGCAATCGCCCCGCCGAGCTTGGTCCCCATTGGCGGCGTGCGGAAGTCCTCGGCGGCCTCCACGATCCGGTCATGCTCGCGCTCGGAGATCAGCTCGGCCTCCAGCCCGCGCGCGGCGTCCTCGGCGTTGGGGTAGCTCAGCATGAGCGAGCGGTAGTACTGGCTGTTGAGATTCTTCGAGGTGATGAAGAACGAGCCCTCGGGAATGCGGTAGTGGTCGCGCTCGCCGAGGTCGGCCCGGCGGACCTTGTCGTCGTCGGGGTTCTGCGACACGTCGGCCGGGAGGCGGCGCACGACCTCGGCACCGCGGTAGACGTAGAGGTTGCGGCTGGCTTTGTCGACCATCACCCAGACGTTGGAGAGCGCGGCGGACGCCACCCATCCGACCGTCTCCTCGCCGACGATGCGGCTCCACGCGCCGCGCTGCTCGATCACGCGGACGCCCTCGCGGAAGTCGAGCCGGGCGAAGGCGCGGGACGAGTCGGGCGCGCTGAACACGCGCGGGCGCTCGCGGACGACGTAGAATATCGGTGCCTCATCGGCGGGCACCGCGCGGTCCGGCGAGGCACTGCTCGGTGCCGTCGCCACGGGCTCGGGTGCGACCGCGTCCGACGGCTGCGCGTGGGCGCTTTCCGCGAAGCAGCAGAAGAGGAAGACAAGCGAACGCAACATCGGGCGGGCGGCGCGTGGCGGAGGCCGAATATAAAGAGCGGACGAGCGGAGAGGCTGAAGCGGGTGAGAGAAGGTGTGGCAGGTCGCCCGTTCTGGGCATACCTGAACCTCGTCCACCACGTACCGACCGTTAAGCCGCGTCGGCCTGCGCCTCATTGTGACGGAGGCACCAGCGGTAGGCTTCGAGCGTCCCGTCGAGCACCGCGCCCTCCGTTACGACCCGCGCTGCCGCCTTCGTCGCGGGCGTGGCGTTCTGCGGCGCAAACGAGAACCCGACGGCCTGCAGCGCCCCGATGTCGCCCTGGGTGTCGCCGATGAAGGCCACCTCGCCGATGGATAGTCCCTCCTCTTCTGCGACGGTCTCGACCGCAACGCGCTTCGTGAGCGCGCGCGGAAGGACATCGATGGAGACGTGCGTCGGGTGGACGATCAGGCTCGGGTGGTGCGCCGACACGAAGCGGTCCACCTCGGCGAAGCAGCGCTCGATCTCGTCCTGGTCGGTCCCGATGACGCCGACCTGGGCGCGCTTGCCGTAGTCGAACGACAGCCTAGAGCCGGGGAGGAGGTCGCGGTGGAAGTAGCTGCGCACCGCGCCGAGGGCGTCCTCGACCTCGGGCGTCAGCAGCGGGCTCCACCGAATGCTCGCCGTCTGAAGGTCGAAGCGGCCGCCGCCGCTCTCGAACAGGGCCGGGCCGCGCAGGTCGAGCGCCTGCGCGACGGCCTCGACGTAGGCGTAGGACCGCCCGGAGCAGATGCCGACGCGCGGGTAGACCGGGTCGGTCTCGGCGCGGCGGCCCGCCTCGGCGAACTGCCGGAAGCCGGCGAGGTCGTACGCTTCGTAGGGGGCCGCGAGGCAGCCGTCGATGTCGGCGAGGAAGAGGCGAATCATGGAAGCTAGTCGGACGTGGAGGGCAGGGAGGGAATGGAAAGAAGCGCCCAGGTCAGAGTCGGAGATCCCTCCTCACTCTCCCTGCTCTCCACGCCCATCCTTTTCCCCGCCGAGCACGTCGGCGAGCAACTCGACGGTCCGGTCCGAGATGCCCATCGAGGAGAAGCCGCCGTCGTGGAAGAGGTTCTGCATCGTCACCATCCGCGCGTAGTCGCTCAGGAGCGTGACGACGTAGTCGGCGCAGCTCTCGGCGTCGGCGTTGCCGAGCGGGGAGAGTTGGTCGGCGAAGTCGAACATGGCGTCGAAGCCGTTGATGCCGCCGCCGGCCGTGGTGCGCGTCGGGCTCTGGCTGACGGAGTTGATGCGGATGCCACGCTTGCCGAGCCGGTAGCCGAAGGAGCGGACGATGCTCTCCAGCAGCGCTTTCGCGTCACCCATCTCGGAGTACTTCGAGAAGACCCGCTGCGCGCCGATGTAGGAGAGCGCGACGATCGAGCCGCCATCGGCAAGGGCCTCCTGCTTCAGCCCGGCCTGCACGACCCGGTGGAGGGACGCCGCCGAGATGTCGAGCGTCTTGAGGTACCAGTCGTGGTTGAGCGCTTCGTAGGGCTTGTTCTTGCGCACGTTGACGCCCATCCCGATGGAGTGCACGACGAAGTCGACCGGCCCGTGCTCGCTCTTGACCTGGTCGAAGAGCGCCTCGAGGTCCTCGTCTTTCTGGGCGTCGGCGTAGACGACCGGGCTGCCAGTCTGCTCGGCGAGCGCGTCGAGGCTCCCGAAGCGCTTGGTGACCGGTGCGTTGGAGAGGACGAACGTCGCCCCCTCGCGGCGGCAGGCATCGGCGATTTTCCAGGCGAGGCTGCGCTCGTCAAGCGCGCCGAAGATGACGCCGTGCTTGGCGCTGAGGAGGCCGTGAGACGTAGACATGAGAGGCGGGGTTGAACCGGAAGGGGCGGGCCGCCCAAACTAGGCAGCCCGCCCCTTCCGATTTCGAGAAATTGCGGCAAGCCGTTCCGGCATCTTCTTCCGGCCGGGTGCCGTTCGGTCCGGCCCTACGCCTCGCCGTTCTCCTGCTTCTTCGTCACCCACACGCCCTGTCCGTTGCCGCCGAGCATGCTGCGAACCTTCTTGAGCGTCCGCTCCTTGAACAGCGGCTTGGCGATGTAGTCGTCGAAGCCGGTCTCGAGGAAGCGCGTGCGGTCGTCGGGGTAGGCGTAGGCCGAGGTGGCGAGAATCGGCAGGTTCTTGAGGGCCGGGTTGGAGCGGATCTGCTCGGTGGCCGTCATCCCGTTCATCCCGTCCTGGAAGTTGATGTCCATTACCACGAGGTGGGCCGGGTTGCCTTCAGCGAGGTAGGCCACCGCCTTCTCGGCCGAGTCCACCTCTACGACCTCGTACTCGTCGCGGAGGTAGAAGTAGATCAGGCGCCGGGTCTCGGCGTAGTCGTCTACGACGAGGACAACCGGACGCGCAGGGGTCTCTGGAGTGGCGGGCTTCGCGGACGTAGAGGGCTGGAGACTCATGGGCTGAAGCGCGGAGGGGGAGAGGGGACGAAACTCAGCGGGGACTCGGACCACACCCGGGAGCCACGGGGTGCGCCGTCTGTGAACCTGAGCCTGATATCGTCCTCGGCAGGGCCATGTTAAGGAGAAAAAGCCTAACTAGATCGCGCGTGCCGCTTCACTTATCCGGCCGCGTCACGCTAGCGTGTCCGATCGGACGGACTCAGCCCCGCGGCGTAAGCTTTACCGAGCGGTGCGGTGATCGTTTGCATCGGCTGGTGGAGGTGGCCGTTGGTAGCAAGAATCTGGCCACCAAAGAGCATGCCCTGCTCCGCCCCGCCGAGCGTCGTCACGCGCCCCCCGCCTTCGCGGACGAGCACGATCCCAGCCGCCACATCCCACGGCGCGATCCCGGCCTCGAAGTACCCGTCGAAGCGGCCGCAGGCTACGTAGGCCAGGTCGGCCGCCGCCGCGCCGGGACGGCGGAGCCCGCGCGTGGAAAGCATGAGCTGGCGTAGCACGTCGAGGTAGGCGTCGAGGTACCAGAACAGGCGGAACGGGAAGCCGGTGGTGATGAGGCTGTGCTCTAACTCCTCGGTGCCGCTCACGCTGGCGGGCACGCCGTTAAGCGTCAGCCCCCGGCCCCGCACGGCGGCAAAGAGTTCGTCGGCCGTGACCTCGTAGACGACGCCGAGCACGAGGTCGGCGCCGTCGTGGAGAGCGATCGAGATGCAAAACGGAGACACACCGTGCGTAAAATTGGTCGTTCCGTCGATGGGATCGATGATCCAGCGGGGCCGGCCATAGCCGCCCCGAAGCTCTTCCTCCGACGCGCCCTCCTCGGCGAGCGCCTCGATGCCGGGGCACGCGTTGGCCAGCACGTTGAGGATCAGGCGCTGCGAGGCTTCGTCGGTCTCCGTGACGAGGTCGTGGAGGCCTTTTTCCTGAACCGCCCCGGCCTGCCCGATGCGCGCGCGGACGAGAGCCCCGGCCTGCCGAGCCGCCGCGACGGCGGCGTCGAGTTCCTGTTGGTAGTCGGGAGCAGGCATACGGGAGAGGCGTTGGAGAGGCCGCAACCACCGGCGGTCGCCCCTGGCGGTTCCCGGTTCACGATTTGGTTTTCTGCCCCGCTTCGCCCGTGCGCTTCGTCCCGCTTCTGTTCCTCCTCCTCGCGGCCTGTGCCGAGCCGCCTCCCACTCCGCTCTCGGCCACCGAGGCGGCTGAGCGCGATTCCATCCTCGCGCTTCTCGGCGCTCTCGACCCGGACGACCTCACCCGGGCCTTCGCGCGGCTCGGCGCGGCCCCGCACGTTCTGGAGACGCAGGTCGAGCAGCTCGGCGCAGACGGCACGCTCCTGGCTTCGCGGACACGCACGACGCAGCACACGGCAGACGGCGTCACCATGGTTTCGACCGATTCCGCCGGGGCTTTTGCGTTCGGTGCCTTCGGCGGTGAGGCCGTGTGGCGCGCTGCCCTTGACGAGCCCCCGGTCGCGCCGCGCCTTCCCGCAGACGCCCCGTGGCTTGACGCGCGCGGGCGCGAGGCGTTCCGCTTCGGCACGGCACCGGACACGCTCCTCGGCGACCGACCGGTGCGGGTGCTGACCGTCGAGGCCCGTCCCGGCGAGGGCGACGGCCAGCCGCTGCGCAGCGCCCGCCTCTACCTCGACCCCGAGACCGAGGCGCTGGTCGGGTTCCGGCTGCGGCGCGTGATGGACGCCGTGCTCTTCGGGGAGACGACCGCGTCGTCGGTACTGCTCCATCCTGGACCGGACGGCTGGCGACCCTACAGGACGCACGTCGAGACGATGCTCGGCGCACCGCTGGCGACGCCCCGACGCCTTCGCCTCACACGCCGCTACGCGTACTGAGCAGAGCGCGCCGCTGACGGTAGCGCACCCCGCTGCTATTCGGCGTGCTACCTTGCACCATGCCGGCCCCTCTCTCTCTCCTCCGCGACCTCGCCCCGCTGCTCCGCACCGACCGCTTCGGGCGCGTGCAGCGAGGCTTCGAGACGGTCGGCTCGACGAACACCGAGGCGGTGCAGTGGGCGCGGGCTGGCGCGCCGGAAGGTGCCATCGTCGTGGCCGAGCACCAGACGGCGGGGCGCGGCCGGCTCGGGCGCTCATGGACCGACAGGTCCGGGCAGGGCCTCCTCTTTTCGGTCGTGCTGCGGCCGGCACTCCCGCCGGAACGCCTCAGCCTGGTCACGCTCGCCGGCGGCGTCGCCGTGGCCGAGGCCGTGGAGGCATGGACCGACCCCGCCGAGCCGCGCATCAAGTGGCCGAACGACGTGCTGCTCGGCGGCCGGAAGTGCTGCGGGATGCTGCTGGAGTCGAGCCTCGACGCCCCCCGCTTCGTCGTACTCGGCATCGGGCTCAACGTCAACCAGGACGCGTTTCCCGACGCGCTGGCCGACCGGGCCACGTCGCTTCGCCTGGAGACGGGTCGCCTCATTCCGCGCGCGGCCCTGCTCGCCCGGCTGCTGGAGAGGCTGGAATACTGGGCCGGTCAACTCGCTGCGGGCAACGACGCGGCCGTTCGCGAAGCCTTTACCGAGCGCATGACCGGACGGGGAACGGCGGTCTCGGTCCGTCTCACGCAGGACGGCCGCGCCGCGCGCGGCGTCGTCGAAGGCATCGACGCCGCCGGCGCGCTTTGCCTCCGCACCGAGACCGGGACCAGAGTCCTGCACGCGGGCGACGTAACGTTTCAGTCCGGTCACGCACACGCCTCGGCTTCGTGATCCTCGCCCTCGATATCGGCAACACGGCCGTCAAAGGCGGCCTGTTCGACGGGGCGCACCTCGCGCGCACATTCCGCCTTGCTACCGACCCGGCCGCGTCCGTCCCCACCTACAGGCATACGCTGCGACGGCATCTCGACGGTGCTGAGGTCGAGCGCATCGGGATCGCGTCCGTTGTGCCGGGCGTGGCGGAGCGGGTGACCGAAGCCGTGCGCGCCGAGACGCTGCGGGTGCCGGTGCTCGTCCGTCCGTCGCTCGCGCTCCCGTTCGAGATGGGCTACCGGACACCGGAAACGCTGGGGGCCGACCGACTCGCTGCTGCTGCCGGAGCGTGGAACCGGTACCGCACGGACGCGCCCGACCGACCGCTCGTGGTCGTCGATGCCGGGACAGCGGTGACCGTCGAGGTGGTGAGTGCGGACGGTGTATTTCTCGGCGGGGCGATTGGCGCGGGGCCGGACCTCGTGCGCCGCGCCCTGGCCCGGGGCACCGGCCAGCTTCCCGAAGTCGAAGCCGAGATCCCGAAACGGGCCGTCGGCCGCTCGACCGAAGAGGGAGTGCACGCAGGCACCATGCTGCCCTTCCTCGACGGCGTGCGCGGCCTCCTCGCCCGCGTCGCTGGCGAACTCGACGCCGAGCCGCTCGTCATCGCCACCGGCGGGTGGGGCGGTCTGCTCGCCGAGCACATCAGCCGGATCGATCACACCGAGTCACACCTCGTCCTGCGCGGCGTCCGCGTGCTGCTCGGTCTCAACCCTTAGTGTGTAAGGTCTATGCGCCATTCGTAGGGTGCTAGCTCCACAGGATCGGCAGACCATCGCGGTGAGAACGTGACAGTTTGGTTGCGGACGTTTACCGTGATGCGTTGACCTACGCCTGCATCAGCGGACTCGTAGCGTTCGTAAGCGAGCACATCAGCCGCTGCGTCGTGTTCGAGCATTTCCAAGATGCCTGAATCAAACTGGTCGCGCTGTGCCAGCAGGTCGGCGTAGAAGGCGCGCATCGCCGGGTCGGTGCCCCACGCAACGGTGGTTTTCTCGAAGAGCGGGATGCGCTGCGGGTCGCCGACTTCCTGCCCGTTGTAGACGAGGAACGCGCCCGGCAGCGTCGCCGCGACGACGGCGGCCGCCTGCGCGCCTTCGGTCCCGCCGAAGAGGGCGAGCGGGGTGTCGTCCCACGCGGTCTCGTCGTGGTTGGTGGTGAAGCGCATCCGGGCGCTGGCGCCGTAGCGCTCGCGCTCGGCCTCCAGAACGGTGAAGAGCGTGTCGGCGGGGGCACCGCGCCAGATGGCTTTCATCGCGGCGTAGGTGTCCCAGGCGTAGTTGAGGTCGAAACCTGCGTCGTGCAACTCGGGGTCCGACCCCTCGGCGAGCATGAGCACCGGCTTGACGGATTCGAGTTCGGCGATGGCCTCGCGCCAGAAGTCCATCGGCACCAAGTCGGCCACGTCGCAGCGGTAGCCGTCGATGCCGACCTCTTCGACCCAGAACCGCATTGCCTCGCGCATCGCCGTGCGCACGCCGGGGTCGTCGTAGTTGAGATCGGCCACATCGGTCCAGTCGGTGTTCGCCGGATGGATGATCGCACCCGACGCGTCGTGGGTGTACCACTCGGGGTGCTCGGCGACCCACGCGTGGTCCCACGCCGTGTGGTTGGCGACGAGGTCGATGATGATCCGCATATCGCGGGCGTGAACGGCGTCGACGAGCGCCCGGAAGTCGTCCATCGTCCCGAAGCGGGGGTTGACGGCTTTGTAGTCGCGGATAGCATAGGGCGAGCCGAGGGTGCCTTTCTTTCGCTCCTCGCCGACCGGGTGGATCGGCATCAGCCAGAGCACGTCCACGCCGAGCTGTTTCAACCCATCGAGCCGGGGAATCATCGCCCTGAACGTCCCCTCCGGCGTGAAGCTGCGAACGAAGACCTCGTAGATCACTGGGCTGGTGTCGTCCACCTCCGCGACAGCGTCCGGCTCGACGCTGAGCGTCTCGGGCGCGGGCGCGTCGGCGCAGGCGGCGAGGAGCAGGCAGAGGCAGAGGGCGGCGCGGCGAGGCATCGGCAGGCAGATGGGCGAAGCGGCAAACTACGCCGGACCCAATTCTGCTGCTACAGCTCGGCTCGGGTCAGCATCCGCTGGACGTGCGCCAGCACCATGTCGAGCGCGACGCGGTTGTGCCCGCCGTGCGGGATGATGACGTCGGCGTGGCGCTTCGAGGGCTCGACGAACTCCAGGTGCATCGGGCGGACGGTGAGTTGGTACTGCTGGAGGACCGTCTCGATCTCGCGCCCGCGCTCGTGCATGTCGCGCTGGATGCGGCGGATCAGGCGGACGTCGTCCGGGGCATCGACGAAGAGTTTGACGTCCATCCGCCTGCGGAGCGACGGCTCGCCGAGCACGAGAATGCCCTCGACGATCAGGACCGGGTGCGGATGGACCGTCTCGGTCTCGGCCCGGCGGCTGTGGGTCGTGAAGTCGTAGGCCGGCTTCTCGACGGGTTCGCCCGCGAGGAGGCGGTCGAGGTGGGCGACCATGAGGTCGGTTTCGAGCGCCTCGGGGTGGTCGAAGTTGAACCCGGCGCGCTCGGCCTGAGGGAGGTGCGCGAGGTCGACGTAGTACGAGTCGTGGTCGAGGAGGGCGATCCGGTCCGGCCCGAAGACCTCGATGATCTGCCGCTGCACCGTCGTCTTGCCGGAGCCCGACCCGCCCGCGATTCCGATGACGACCGGCATGGGCTCAGAGGACAGTGGACGGAGGACGGTGAGGCGGAGGACAGAAGACGGTTGGCGCGAAGCGCGAGGGTCTCGTTAGCTTTCTCGGCTTTTCTTTCCACTCCTCCCACTCCTCCCACTCCTCCCACTCCTCCCACTCCTCCCACTCCTCCCACTCTCCTACTCCTCGTCGTCTTCGGCTTCGCGGGCGGCTTTGGCGGCGGCCTTCTCTGCGGCCTCCTCGGCGCGGCGGACGCGGCGCTGCTCGCGGCGCTTCTCCCAGCCGGGCCGCGAGACCATCACCACCGTGCCCGTCTTCGTTTCGTCGTCGAACGTGGTCTCGTCCTCGTCCAGCTCGAACCCGCCCGGGGCTTCCCAGTCGAGGAGCGCTTCGATGCTTTCGGCCGGGTCGCGGACGATGTAGTTGACGAGGGCCCCGCGAAGCTGCTTCACGTTGTGCGTGACCGCCTTGCGCTCGCCGCTGTTCTCGTCGTAGAACTTAACCTGGACGAGCGCGCGGTAGGAGCCGTCGTCGTCCCACGCGTCGCGGTGGGCACCGGGGAGCAGGTCCCACACGAACTTGCCCTTGAGCGCGTCGTTGAGCGCCTGGCTCAGCATGGGCTTCCAGAACGCGGAGAGCTTGCCGGCCTCGGGTAGCCGGGCGTCCATCTTGAGGCGGTAGTTCGGGATCAGATCGTCCGGGCGGAGCAGGCCGAAGAGGCCGGAGAAGATGACGCCGTTTTCGAGCAGGCGTCGCTGCGCCCCGGTCGGCAACTCAGGAAACTCCATCGAGGCGTACATCACGCCGGGGTTGTAGCGGTCCACCGCCGCCAGCAGCGGGCTCCCGAAGACGTCAAGGTTGACGCGCACCGCCTCTTCCAGCGTGGCCCCCTTCACACCGAACAGTTTCTCCAGCGCTCTCTCGTCGCTGTCCTGGATGACCGACTGAAGCTCCTTGATGATGCCCCGGCGCTCAGGGTTGAGGTCGGAGAAGTAGTTGAACGTGTTCGAAGTCCGATAGTCGAACATGTCCGGGGCGAGGGGATTGCCGCCGGGGGCCTTGCCCTCGGCGCTCGCCAGCAGAATCGCAAAGTCGGCCATAGAGGTGGGTCGGGTGAAACCCAACGACCGGCGGCCCAACCGGTCGGGGCCGGCGGCCTACGCGGCCTGGAAAGGCAAGAAGGGGGATGTGATTAGTCGGCAGGCCGCTGACGCACTTCGCTGATGAGCGAGTTGGCGTCGCGGAGGATGCGCTCGGCTTGCTCGCGCGCGTCGGCAATGAGGGCAGCCCCGCTCTCCCGCGCGCCGCTCTGCACCTCTTCGGACCCGAGCTGGTCCACGAGCTTCGCCACCTGCCGCGACCAGCGGTCGAGCAGGTAGGCCAGGCGGCGGCGGGCCGTACGCCCCTCGTTGGGCGCGAGGATGAGCCCGAGGCCGAAGCCGGTGAGGCCGCCGACGAGCCCTCCCAGCACGGAGGCGCGGACGACACTGCCAGTAGAAGCGCTCATAACGGATCAAGGGAGAGGGATCGGAGGACTGGAGCGCACCGAAGATACGCCAGCGTCCGGGTACGATGACAACGCAAAGAAGCTGCACCCGGCTCACCGAGTGCAGCTTCTCCACGCAGGAGGCTGCGCGAAAGACTACCGCCCCTTCTTCTTGTGGCGATTCTTGCGAAGCCGCTTCTTCCGCTTGTGAGTGGCGATCTTGTGACGCTTGCGCTTACGGCCGCAGGGCATAGACTCGGGGGGTTCAGGTGTACAACAGAGAGCTTGGTAAGGTACGCAGCAGGACCCGCAGGGGCAAGCAGTGCCGCGTGTTCTTACCACGGAGCGCGCGCCGGGCCGGTTCTGCCGACGGCCCCGATTAACTCCCTCTTCACCCCGACAGGGCACGCCGGAGTGCCTGACACCTATCTGTACAATACGTGTGCAGGATACCACACACCCGCACTGCCCGGAGGCTCGCAACCGCGCTTGGTGTTGTGCCCACCCGTTTGGCATACCCGTTGTTAGATGGATTGGCAGAAGCTCTGGATATGCCTCCTTACGCCGGAGCTTGCTCGAGTGAGGACGCATCCCGTGCACGACGCACCGTGGATGCCAGCCTCCGCGCCGGGCGGACACGTTTGGGTGAGCGTGTTCGCCCGGCTTTCTTTTTGCCCTGCCGCACCGCCGCGGACGCCGTATGTTCGAGGGTCCGTCCGCCTCCGCGTGAGCCATGCACCAGCGCACTCTCCCCGCCCTCCTCCTGCTCAGCCTCCTGGTTTCAGGCTGCGCCCCGTCGTTCTCGCCGCTCTACCGGGACTATGACGTAGAACCCGCTGCCGTCGCCTCTGCCAGCGCAGCGGTGCCGGGTGAAAAGGCCGGGGCCCAAGACGTGCGCGACCGGCTCCGGGCCGCGCTCGCCGACGCCGGGTGGACCGAAGGTACCCCCTCCGCCCCCAACGTCGTCTCGACGGAGTCCCGCACGGTCAACCACTGGGGTCTCTGGCGCATCACGGTCTCCCTCGACGCCGTCCCGATTGGCGACCGGCACGTCCGGGTGCTCTTCCACCCGGTCCGGCGCTACGTCACCGGGGGCCGGTCCAAGCTCCCCTACCTCGGCAGCGGCCTGCGCCGAGCCCTCCTGCCGGACTTGAACGAGGCCCTCGCGGCGCACGGCTTCCTCCCCATCGGGACCCCGCGCGAGCGCGACGAGGAGCAGGTCGAAGGAACCTGATACAGGCCGTCAGGTTAGAGGGACGCTGTTCTTTTACAACTGGGGATGTTTTGGATTCGACGGAGCGATCGTGCGGCAGGCTGCGTGTCGGGTGGTTCTCAGTACGCCCGTGACCCACGCTGAGAAACCTGATAACTGCGAACGATTACTCGTACGCGATGGCGGCTTAAAGCCTCCATCTGTCTCCCGATTGGCTCGCTTACCGGCCTTTCCTGAGGCATCGACTTAGATAAGCTAGCTGCGTAGGCTCCGGCTGAGCCGAAGCAGTGAAACCCAACCAGCCTGCGCTCGTGTGGAAGCCCTGTTCGTGGGCACCGCCACATGGGCAAAGACTCTCAATACGCGGACTACGCATGTAGACGCCTGGACTGTAGCTCGTTTCGGACCCGGGTTCGACCCCCGGCATCTCCACAGATTGGCAACACGAAGACCCTGGCGCTTTTCCTTGCGCTGGGGTCTTCGTCGCGTCTGCCTGCCCGGCTTGCCGCGCAGCACACAGGGCAGACATGCAACAAAACAGTACGCACCGGGTTTGAACGGCGCATCTCTTCTCTTCTGCTCCCCGCGCTCAGCGACGCCCTTCGCCTTGCCCAGGTCGTCGAGCACGCCAGCGGAGCCTGACACCTCGATTCATCGCACTCGTGCTGTGAACATCCTTCTCTTCCTCCTCATCGGTCTGCTGGCAGGGTTCATCGCCGAGAAGGTGACGGACACGTCGATGGGCCTGCTCGCCAACCTGATCGTCGGCGTCCTCGGTGCCTTCATCGGAGGTTTCCTGTTCGGGTTGCTCGGCCTCGCGGCTCGCGGCCTGATCGGGAGCCTCGTCACAGCCACGGTGGGAGCGATTCTCTTGCTTCTCATCGTCGGCTTCGTTCAACGCAAGACCTGACCAGTCCAGCTAGTCTCTCGTCCCCTCCTACCCATCTCCCTACCCATCATGACACGCTTTTCTCTACTCACCCTCTGCTCCCTCGTCCTCCTCGCAGCCTGCCAGGTGGAGACCACCGAAGAGCCCGACGGCACACTCGACGTTGACATTGAGTCCTACCGCGCCGACATCGACGTCCGCACGGCGGAACTCGATGAGGCGATTACCGAACTCGAAACCAAAGCAGCCAGCGCGAGCGCAGAGGCGCAAGAGGAGTACAACGAAATGATCGCTGACCTCCGCGAAGAGCGCATGGAGATCGCCAACAACATCGACGCGATGCAGGCTGAGACGGCCGAGGAGTTCAACGAGATGAAGATGGAGATGGACGAAAACCTCGCCGAACTCGACCGCGACATCGACCAAGCGCAGCTCGCGATGGCCGAGAACGCCGAGGAGCTTCGCATGGCGGCTGGCCGCCAGCTCGAAGAGATCGACCGCGAGATGGAGGCGCTTGGCAACGAGGCCAGCGAGGAAGCGGCCGAGGCACGGGCCGCGCTCGAAGCCCAGCGCGAAGAACTCGCCGCCGACCTCGACCGCCTCGGCGACGCGACGGCCGAGGAGTTCAACGAGATGAAGCGCGGCATCGCCGAAGGCTTCGACAACCTCGGCGAGGCTATCGGCAACATCCGCGTGCCGGTGGACGTCGATGTGGAGACCGAGCCGGTTGACGGCTAGGCGGTCTGTCCTACTGGAACTACCCTACTGGAACTACGCCGGGCCGGAGGGGGTCACCTCTCCGGCCCTCTTCATGCCTCGATGCTTCCCACCGTCCGCTTGCTGTTCAGCCTGTGCGCGCTGCTCGTCCTCGGCTGCGGGGCGGCACCGCAGCCTACGGCGCAGCCGGTCCTACGACTCGACGAGTCGGCCGAGGTGCCTCGCTTCGACGTGCCGGAGCTGGAGCGGCTAGTACTGCGCGCGGTCAACCGGGTACGCCACGAGCACCAGCGCGCCCCGCTCCAGCCGGACACGAGCCTCGCCGCGATTGCGCGCGGGCACAGCCAGGCCATGCTCGACCGCGCCTTCTTCGCCCACCGAGACCCGGACGGCCTCCGCGCCGGAGACCGCGCCCGCCGTGCGCGCTACGCCTTCCAGCGTCTCGGCGAGAACCTCTTCCGGGGCCGGCTCTACGACACCGTCAACACAATCCGGCGCGGAGACCACGTTCAGACCGTCTACCTCTGGCACACGCCCGAGGACCTAGCCGCGCTCGTCGCCGAGAGCTGGATGGAGAGTCCAGGGCACCGGGCAAACATGCTCTCCTCCGCCTACGACTTTGGCGGGATCGGCATCGCCACGGGACCCGACTTCGAGGTGTTCGTCACGCTGAACCTGAGCGCCTTGTAGACTGCGCCACGCATGGACTGGATCACCACGTCTCCTCTCTCGCTCCTCCTCGTCGTGCTCAGCGCGACGGGGATGTACCTCGGCCTCGTCGTGCTGACCCGCATCGCCGGGCTGCGGAGCTTTTCGAAGATGTCGAGCTTCGACTTCGCGGTGACCGTCGCCATCGGCTCGGTGCTGGCGAGCGCGATCCTGACGAAAGACCCGCCCCTGCTCCGAGCACTCGTCGCGCTCGCGACGCTCTACGCGCTCCAGATCGGGGTCGCGGCCTGGCGAGCCCGCTCGGAGGCGGTGGCCGACCTGGTCGACAACCAGCCGCTCCTGCTGATGGCCGGGGGCGACATCCTGCACGACAACCTCCGCAGGGCGAACGTCTCCGAGGCCGACCTTCGCGCCAAGCTGCGCGAGGCCAACGTCCTCACGCTCGACGCCGTCCACGCGGTCGTCTTCGAAGCCACCGGCGACGTGTCGGTGCTCCACGGCGAACCGGGTTCCGACTTCGACCCGGCGCTGCTCAACGGCGTGGCCGACGCAGACCGCCTGAGCCGTTAGTGCTTTGTTGGAAAACTCTGCGCGCATTTACCCGTCATCCCCGCGCAGGCGGGGATCCACAGGCTCAGCATATCCTCTGGATCCCGGATCGGGGTCCGGGATGACTGAAACCTGAGGTTCTCAACAAAGCAAGACGTTAGCCGTCGCCCACCATCTTCACGCCCTGCGCGACGAGCGCGTCGGCGCGCTCCTGCGACGAGGCCTCGGCGTAGATCCGCAGGACCGGCTCGGTGCCCGAGGGGCGGAACATCAGCCAGCCGTCGCCGAGGCGGAACTTGAACCCGTCGAGCGTCTCGACCTCCTGCACGGCCTCGCCCGCGATCGTGTCGGGGCGGCGGTTGGCGAGCATGTCGAGGAACGCCTCCTTGCGCTCCGGCGACGTGTGCATGTCGTTGCGCGAGAAGTAGAACGGCCCGAACTCGTCCTGAATCTCATCGACGAGTTCCGAGAGCGTCATCCCGCGCGCCATCATCATCTCGACGACCGTCAGCCCGATGAAGACGCCGTCGCGCTCCGGGATGTGACCCTTGACCGCGATCCCGCCCGACTCCTCGCCGCCGACGAGCACGTCGCCCTCGATGATCTTCGGGGCGACGTACTTGAAGCCGATCTTCATCACCTCGACCGGGAGGCCGTAGGCTTCGCCGAGGCGGTCGAGCATGTCGGTCGTCGAGAAGGTGCGGATGATCGTGCCCGTCATGCCCTTCTCCTGCGAGAGGTACTTGGCGAGGAGCGAGAGGATCTTGTGCGAGTCCACGAAGCGCCCCTCCTCGTCCATCATCCCGATCCGGTCGGCGTCGCCGTCGAAGGCGAGGCCCACGTCGCAGCGCTCCTCGCGGATGACGCGGGAGAGGTACTGGAGGTTTTTCTCCATCGGCTCCGGCGGCTGGCCGTGCATGCCGGGGTTGAAGTCGTTGTGGACCTCGACCACGTTCTCGCGCCCGAGGAGGTCGGTGACGGTGCCCTGCCCCGCGCCGAACATCGGGTCGCAGCCGACCTTGAGGCCGGAGCCTCGGATGCCCTCGATGTCGAGCTTGTCCTTGAGGACGTGGAGGTACGCCTCGCGGAGGTTGATCCGCTCGACGTGCTCGCCGAGGGCGTCGAGGGGCTGGAGTTCGAAGCCGTCGTCGAGGCGGTCGAGTTCGGCCTCGACCTCGGCGATCATGGCCGAGTCGGCCGGGGCACCGAAGTTCGACTTGATCTTGAAGCCGCTGTAGCTCGGCGGGTTGTGGCTGGCCGTGATGACGATCCCGGCGGTGTGGTCGTACTCCCGCGTCGCCCAGCTCACGGCGGGGGTCGTCACGAACGAGTCGGCGAGCTGGACGCGGATGCCCATCGAGGCGAGCACCTGGGCAGTGCGCTCGGCGAAGGCGGCCCCCTGGAAGCGCGCGTCGTACCCGACGACGGCCGACGGCTCACCGTCCGCGATCGTCTTCATCCACTGCCCCGTCGCCCGCGCCACGCGCTCGAGGTTGTCGAAGGTGTAGTCTTGCGCGATCACGGCGCGCCAGCCGTCGGTGCCAAATTTAATGGGGGTCATGGAGAGCGAAAACTGGGTGAGCGGAGCGGGACAGGAGGGACAGGGAAGATACCGTGCCGCAGGCGAGCAGGCGGCGGCGCCAAACGAGAAGCCCCAACTTGACGGAAGTCAAGTCGGGGCTTGCGCTGCGCGCCGGGGAGGATTCGAACCCCCGACCTTCGCATCCGTAGTGCGACGCTCTATCCAGCTGAGCTACCGGCGCGTGGCAGGCGATCAAGATACCGCCCCTCGCCCCGCCAGCGCGTGAAGAACGCGTAGGTCTCGCCGCACCGTCGCCCTAAGGGCACGAGCCGCCCGGCCGGTACCCTGCCTGGATGATGGTCGTCACGTCGGGCGTGACCTCGGCCTCGGCCACGTAGCCGCCGCCGACGAACCCGAAGCCGCCCTCAACGTTTGTCAGCGCGTTGGGGTCCACGAGCACTTCGGGGTCGAACGCGCCGCCGAGCGGGACCCAGTCCTCGCTGGCTACGACGGCGCGCAGCAGCACCGAGACGAGGGCGACGTTGTTGCGTGGACCCAAAAGGTCCTTCACGAGCGGGGCGTCGGTCAGGAAGTCCGTCGAGACGGTCCAGCCGAACTCGAAGGGCGTCGCCGGCAGGCTGGTCGGCACGGCCTGGACGATCCGGTTGCAGTCGTCGTCGTCCATCACGAACACGGCCTGGGCCTCGTTCACGCGGGGGGCCGCCGGCCAGAGCGCCGACAGGACGACCTGCGATACCGTCCTCTCGGGCGCGAACGGGAGCGGCTCGACGAAGGGCGGGATCGTCACCACAGCGCTCGTCACGGCTCCGTCGTCGCGGCGGGCCTCGACGCGGTAGCTGTCGCCGTAGAGCGGCCGGAAAGCACCTGAGTTGTAGACGTTGCCGGAGCCCCCGCCCTCGAAGGTGACGACCGAGTCGGACCAGACCCTCTGCTCGCCGGTCTGGAGGTTGGTCGAGACCACCTCAGCCCCGAGTGGGCCGGGGGCCTGCGGGTTGAGGTCGGGCGCGAAGGCGATCACCCGCAGGGCCTGCGTCTCCGTTGTCGGGTCGAGCACGCCGTAGACCGTGTAGGGCCGTCCCGCGTCGGTTGTCGGCTCGACGGAGTCGGCGCACCCGGACAGCGCGAGGGCGGCGAGGAGGACTAGGGACGGAGCGAGGGCGCGAGGCATCAGTCGAACGCTGCTTTGATCCCGAACGTGGGCACGATGGGAAGCTGGTCCACGCGCTGGAGCGTGAAGACGTCGTAGGCGAAGAGGTTGCGCCGGTCGTAGCCGTTGATCGCCCCCACCTGCGCCGTCAGGCTCAGCAGCCCGAGCTCGAACGTGCGCTCCACCGACACGTCGAGCCGGTGGTAGGTCGGGAGTTCGGCGTTGAACGGGCGGTCGTAGACCACGCGCGTCGCCCCCCCCTCCCCGTAGGGGTCGAACGCGCCGTCGAGCAGGATGAACGAGTCGAAGCCGAGCGGGCTGCTGAATGGGAGGCCGCTGCCGAACTGCCAGCGGGTGCTCACGTCGAACCCCGCGACAGTCACGCGGAGGAGGGCGTTGACCTGGTGACGCCGGTCGTGGCCGGGGCGGTAGTCGATCGTCTCCTCGCCGAACCAGATCTCGTAGCGCTCGCTGGAGCTGGTGTACTCGACCGAGGAGAGGCTGTAGTTGACGAACCCGTAGACGGGCCCTGCGCGGACCTCGACGCGGGCGTCGGCCCCGAGCACCTCGCCCTCGGCCGGCTGGAGGCGCGTCGTCAGCCGGGGGAACGCCGTGAACTCGCTGACTGAGAGGTCGGTGAGCGACTTGTAGTAGACCTCCGTTGCGAGGTCGAGCCAGGGCGTCGGCGTGACCCGGTAGCCGGTGATCGCGTGGAACGCCTGCGGCGTCTGGCCCTGCGGCGCGATCGTCCACGCGGTGAAGATGCTCGTCGCGTCGCGCCGGTCGGCGAGGCCGACCACGGGCTGGTTGTAGAGCCCGGCCGCGCCGCTGAGCTGGTGCGTGCCGATCTGCCACTCGGCCCGGAGGCGCGGTTCGAGGAAGGTCTGGTTCTGGTTGGGGAGCGTCGTGAAGCGCAGGCCCGGTCGGACCTTGAGGCCGCCGAGGCGCAGCTCCGGCCCGAGGTAGGCCCCGGCCTCGGTCACGAAGTCGCGGTCGGTCGATACGTTCTGGAACGCGCCGCCGAGGCGGCTCTCGACCCGCGTCGTCCGCACAAACGCCCCGACGTGGATGTCAGCCAGGGGGAGGTACTGGGTCATGTTGACCTCGGCCCCGTACTGGCTGATCTCGGAGAGCCGGTCCGGCGCGGAGCCGGGCGCGGGGTCGCGCGGCCCGAGTTCCGTCTGGAAACCGGAGGACGTGACGAGGACTTCGGCGAGGATCGGCAGCTTGGACGGCACGAAGACGTAGCGCCCGCCGAAGGCCGTGTTCTGCCAGCGGACCTCGTCCGGCTGCGGCGCGTCGAGGTTGCCGACGCTGCCCCGGTCCCAGGTATGGAGCCCCGTCACCGAAAGCTGGCCGCTCTGGCCGATGTCGACGTGCAGCTTCCCGAACACGTCGCCGAAGTTGTAAGGCAGCTCCTGGTCCACGATCCGCGAAGCCCCCTGCTCGATGACCGAAAGCCGCGCCGACCCGAGGAACGAGGCGCGCCCCGGAGCGAGCGGCCCCTCGATCGTGGCGGCGCTGACGAACGGGGCGACGGCCGCTGAGGCGTTGAAGGCGCGCTTGTTACCGCTGCGCGTCGCCACGTCGAGCACCGACGAGAGCTGGCCGCCGAACTGGGCGCTGTAGCCGCCGGCGTAGAGGTCGGCGCGGGTGAGGATGTCGGACGGGAAGGCTGAGTAGAAGCCGAGGACGTGGAACGGCTGGTAGAGCGCGATGCCGTCGATGAAGACCTGGTTCTGCGTTGGCTCGCCGCCCCGGATGAAGAGTTGGCCGCCCCGGTCGCCGGTCGTGACGACGCCGGGGACCGTCGTGAGGTAGCTCGCGAGGTCGCCCGAGACGTCGGGCGTCGGGACGAGCTCGATGTCGCGGACCCCGATGCGCTGCAGGCCGGCCGTCACGTTGGCCGCTCCCGAGGTGCGCTCGGACTCGACCGTCACGGCGTCGAGTTCGGTATCTCCGACGCGCATCTCGATGTCGAGTTGGCGCACCTCGCCGGGGTCGAGGGCGAGCGAGTCCTGGTAGAGCGCGTAGCCGAGGTAGGAGGCGCGGAGCTGGTAGGCTCCCGCGCCGAGCGACGGGATGATGTAGAACCCGTTCACGTCGCTCGCCGCTCCGCGCACTTCGCCCGCCGCGTCCACCAGCACCACGTTCACGCCCGGCAGCGCCTGCCCGTCATCGGCGTCGCTCACGAAGCCGCGCAGCGCGGCCGACTGCGCCGCCGCAGGGCTGCTTGCCGCGGCGAGGCAGAGCGCCAGCAGCAGAGCACGGAGGTAAGGCATGGCAAGCCGGGGGTCGGGAGGCACAAGGTGGGACGCCCGCACATCGCGGGGCCGGAATCTACACCGGACACGGCTGCCAGGCGAGGCATTTGGCGGGCCACTAATTCCGCCCTTTCATCTTACACTCAGAAGCGGTAACCTCCCGGCGGTTGACCCGCCCCTGAGAATCCGCTTTCCGACCTCGTCATGTTTGCCGTCTCGCGCCTGCTCCTCGTCTGCCTGTTGGCCACTGCCGCGGCGGGCCTCCTCTTCGTCGCCGGCTGCGACAACGCGGATTCAGAAGCACTCGGCGACAACCTCTTCGCGGTCGTGGCCGTCTCGGAAGACCTGGAGGTGCTCGAAGACCTCATCGACGACCTCGACCTCGCCTCGACGCTCCGCACCGGCAGCGGTGACCTGACGTTCTTCGCGCCGACCAACGAGGCCCTGAACGGCCTGGGCGAGGACATGATCGGACTCCTCGGCCGCACCGTCAACCAGGACGTGCTGACCAAGCTGCTGCGGCGCCACCTCGTCCCCGGGCGGATCCTGCTGGCCGACCTCCAGGACGGCCAGGTGCTCGAACCGCTCGATGGCCCCCCGCTGGAGGTGCGCGTCGAAGACGGAGACGACGACGAGGACCGGACGGTCACCGTCGGCGGCGGCCTCGTCGCCGAGACCAGCGTCGAGGCCGGCAACGGGGTGGTGCACCTGCTGGGCGACCTCGTGCGCGACCACCTGACGCTCGCCGAGCGCCTGCGCGTGACGCCCCTGCTGAGCGACTTCGCGGACTTCCTGGACGTGGCCGACCTGAACGGCCTCGTGGCCTCCGGCGAGCCGCGCACGCTCCTCGTCCCGATCAACAGCGCCTTCGACGCCCTCGGCCCGGCGCGACTCCAGACGCTCGAGCGCTTCGGCAACCGAAGCGTCCTCGGCACGATCCTCCGCCACCACGTCCTGCCGGGCCGACTCCAAGCAGACGACCTCGAAGACGGCGTCGTGCTCGAACCGCTCGACGGGGAGCCGCTCCCGGTCCGGGCCGAGGGCGGACTGACGTTCGTCGGCGAGGCGCGCGTCATCATCGAGGCGGTCGAGGCCATCGACGGGCTGATCTACCTCCTCGACACGGTCGTGCTGAGCCACCTCAGCCTCGCCGAGCGGCTGCAGATCGAGCCCCAGCTGATGGACTTCTACGACGTCTTCGGCAACGCCGGCCTGCTCGGCACGCTCGGCAGCGACGAGACGTTCACCCTCTTCGTCCCCACCGACCCCGCGCTCGAACCGCTCGGCGAGCCGTTCATAGACGAACTCCAACTCCGCGCCGACCTGCAGCTTCGCACGGCGCAGTACCACGTCGTCCCGGGCCGCCTAGAGCCCGACGACCTGATGATGCGCTCGACCCCGCTCACCACGCTGGGCGACTACAGCCTCCAGGTCCAGACCCTCGACGACGTGGGGGGCACGCGCGTCTTCGTCGGCGGGCGCGGCGAGGTCACGATCCCTCCCATCGAGACCCGCAACGGGCTGATCTACTCGATCTCCCCGTTCATTCTTCCCCCTGATCTCGACCTTGAAGAGCGGGCGGTCTTCGGCGCACTCTACAGCTTCCTCAACACGATGCGTAGCGCGGGGCTGACACCCCTACTGCGCGGCGAAGACCCGCGCGGCGAGGGTCCCTATACCGTGTTTGCCCCCACCGACGTAGCCTTCAACGGGGTGATCCTCCCCTCCTCGACGCGGCGTCGCACCATGGAGTACCACATCGTCCCGGGCCTCTACGAGATCCGTGACTTGATCGACTCGACCGTCACGCCTACCATACCCGACTCTCTGTTCTTCCGCCTGCCTACGCTGGGGGGGCCGGACCTCCGCGTTTATCCCGGTGCTGGCATAGTCCGTCTCAACTGCACAGAGGTTCCGATCTTTGACCCGGACACTGGCGAGGAAATAGGCATTAACCTAGTGGACTGCACACTGGGAGTCACTGCCAACCAGTTTGCGACGAACGGCGTGATCCACTCGGTCGGGAGCGTCCTGGACCTCCCGGAGTAGGTCAGGCTTCGGCGAGGGCGAAGAAGTGGTTCGTCGGGCCGTGGCCGCCGCCGATGGGGAGGCCGTGGCGGATCGCCTCGGTGACATAGGCCTTCGCCCGCTCTACGGCCTCGGTCAGCGCCGCGCCGCGCGCCAGGTGTGCGGCAATCGCCGAAGCGTAGGTGCAGCCCGTCCCGTGCGTGTGCGGCGTGTCGATCCGCTCGGCGCGGAGGTGGTGCATCTCCGCGCCGTCGAAGAGCACGTCGACCGCGTCCGCCTCACCGTCGAGGTGGCCGCCTTTGACGAGGACGGCACCGGCCCCGAGCGCGGCGATGGACCGCGCGGCCGCCTCAGCGTCGTCGAGGGTGCGGATTTCCGTGTCGGCCAGGCGCTCGGCCTCGTGCGTGTTCGGGGTGACGAGCGCGGCGAGCGGGATCAGGCGGTGCTTCATCGCCTCGACGGCGTCGGGCTTCAGCAGGGCGAAGCCGCTCTTCGAGATCATCACCGGGTCCACGACGAGCGGGCCGAGGGGACGCGTCCCGGAGCCGTACTCCTGAACCTTCCGCGCCACGAGGTCGATGATCGCCGCCGAGGAGAGCATGCCCGTCTTGACCGCGCCGAAGTCGAAGTCGTCGGCGACGGCGTCGAGCTGGGCTTCGATGATGCCGAGCGGGAGGTCGAAGGCGGCGGTGACGGCCTTCGTGTTTTGCGCGGTGACGGCGGCGATCACGCTCGCGGCGAAGACGCCGTTGGCCTCCATCGCCTTGATGTCGGCCTGGATACCGGCCCCGCCGCCGGAGTCGCTGCCGGCAATGGTGAGGGCGAGCGGTTTGGGGTGAGGTTCGGGAGTCATAGCGCGTCGAGGTAGAGGGCGGTAGCAGCAGCGGGGTCAGGTGCGCGAAGGATGCCGGAGAGCACGGCGACGCCGTAGGCCCCGGCGCTGAGACACGACGCGGCACGCGCCGGGGTGATCCCGCCGAGCGCGAAGACGGGCGTGTCCGGCACCGCCGCGCAGCACGCCGCCAGGGCTTCGAGGCCGATGCCGAGGTGGCCGGGCTTGCTCGTCGTCGGAAAGATCGGGCTGAAGAGCACGGCGTCGGCACCCTGCTCGGCGGCGGCTCGCGCCTCGCTGGGCGTGTGGGCAGCGTAGCTCAGCAGCGCACCGGGGTGCCGACGTCGCGCCTCGGCGACCGACGGCCCGCGCGTGCCGACGTGGAGCCCGACCCCAAGCGGCCGAGCTACTTCGGTGCGGGTGTTGACGGAGACGAGCGTCCCAGGCCGAACAGCTCGCACCTGCGCTGCCAGCGCGTGGGCTGCCTGGGCGAACGCCTCGTCGGACGCTGCGTGGTCGCGCAGGTGCAGCCACAGCCGCCCCGCCTGCACGGCTTCGAGGACCTGCCGCTGCACCGCCTCGCTCGTAAACCCGTCGGCGATCAGCACGAGGCGCGGCAGGGCGCGACGCTCGCCGTCGGCGGTCCTCTGTCCGCTGCCCGCTGTCACACGCCGATCCGCCCGTCGGCGGGCGACGAAGCCTTCGCGTAGAGGCGGTGCGGGATCCGCCCGGCGAGGTGCGCGAGCCGCCCGGCCTCGACCGCGTGGCGAATGGCGGCAGCCATCAGCGCAGGCCGCTCGGCCCCCGAGATCGCCGTGTTGAGGAGGACGCCGTCGTAGCCGAGTTCCATCGCCCGCGCCGCATCGCTCGCCGTCCCGATCCCGGCGTCGACGAGGAGCGGCACGTCGGGCAGCAGCTCGCGGATGATGCGGAGTGCGTACGGGTTGACGAGGCCCATCCCGCTGCCGATGGGCGCGGCGAGCGGCATCACGGCGGCGCAGCCGAGGTCGGCCAGCTTGCGGCAGGTGATGGGGTCGTCGCCCGCGTAGGCGAGGACGTGGAAGCCGTCGTCTACGAGCTGCTTCGCCGCTTTCAGAAGCTGCTCCACGTCCGGGTAGAGGGTCTCGTCGTCGCCGATGACTTCGAGCTTGACGAGGTCCGTCTCCAGCGCCTCGCGGGCGAGCCCGGCGGTGAGGACGGCCTCGCGGGCGGTGTAGCAACCCGCCGTGTTCGGGAGGAGGTGGTAGCCGCGCGCGCGGAGCAGCCCGAGGAGGCTCTCGCCGTCGGTGTCGGCGAGGTTCACGCGGCGGATCGAGACCGTGACGAGCTCCGTGCCGGACGCCTCGAGGGCGCCGAGCATGACCTGCGGGCTCGGGTACCGGCTCGTCCCGACCAGCACGCGGGAGCGCAGCGCAAGGGGTCCGATCTTGAGCAGGTCCTCGGCCGGCTCGGCGACAGCGGGCGCGGCATGCCGCGCCCCTACGGGATGACGCCCATTCGTCGCTTGTCGTTCGTCGCTCGTCACGCCCTAGCCTCCTTGTGTGGCGGTGATGATCTCGACTTCGTCGCCGGCTTCGACCGGCGTCTCCGGCCACACGGCGCGGCGGACGACGGTCTGGCCGACGGCGACGGCGATGCCCGGCTGCTCCGGGTCGAGGTCGAGGTGGCGCAGCAGGTCCGGCAGCGCGAGCCCGGCGGGCACGTCGCGCGCCTCGCCGTTGACGGTGATCGGGATGAGGGTGTCAGTGGACATCAGGAGTCGGGGAAAGCGGGGTCGAAGCGGGCCGGGGCAAACGGGGCGAGCCATTCGGAGGTTTCGGGCACAGAGTACCCGGATGCTCCGCGTTCTGTGGTTTCCGCGAGGGCGCTGTCTATGTCGAGCGCGAGCTCGGCGGCTGTGACGGGCGTGAGGAGGACGCCGTGCCGGTAGTGCCCGGCAGCGAGGACAACGCCCGGCGCGGCCGTCCCGATCAGCGGCGCGTGGTCCCGGCTCGCGGGCCGCAGCCCCGCCCACGTCTCGGTCACCTTCAGTTCTTCGATCCCAGGAACGACCTCGACGGCCGCTTCGAGCAGGCGGTACAGCCCCCCCGCCGTCAGCGCCGTGTCGAACCCCTGCTCCTCGCTCGTCGCGCCGACGACGAGGCGGCCGTCGGACTTCGGGACGAGGTAGGCGTCCGGCCCGCGCACGACGTGGCGCAACTCGAACGGACGCTCCATCTGCAGCGACAGCATCTGCCCTTTCACCGGGCGCACCGGCGGTGCCGGCTCGATGCCGTCGATGCTGCGCACCCACGCCCCGGCGGCGAGCACCACGGCCGACGCCTCGATGCGCTCGCCCTCGCCGGTAACGACAGCGGGACGCGTTGCGTTGGGCTCGACGGCCCGCACCGGTGTCTGCTCCCGGACCGTCACGCCGGCGCGTTCGGCGGCGACGCGCAGGGCCTCCAGCACCCGCCGGTTGTCCACCTGGTGGTCCTCGGGCGAGTGGACGGCGGCTGCGAGACGAGGCGAGAGCATGGGTTCGATTTCGCGCGCCTCGGCCCCAGTCAGCCACTCGACGGGCACGCCGTGGTCCTGCTGGAACCGGTAGAGCCGCCGCAGCGCCTCGGCCGCGTCGCGGTCGTCGGCGACGACGAGGGTGCCCTCACCGCGGTAGTCCACGCCGATCCCGCTCGCGGCTTCGAGGTCGCGGGCGAAGGCGGGCCAGCGGCGCAGGCTCTCCCGACCGAGCCGGTAGAGGTCGGCTTCCTCGAACTGAATCTCGGCGGCGGGCGCAAGCATCCCGGCCGCCGCGTAGGAGGCCCCGCGCCCGACAGCCTCGCGCTCCAGCACCGTCACGCGGCGGCCCCGCTCGGCGAGCCGCCACGCGAGGGCGAGGCCGACCACGCCGCCGCCGACGACGGCGACCTCGGTTGAAGGTGGAGGGGTAGCAGTCATAGGTTCGGTTGTACCCCGCTGCCGCCGACCGTATCCACGAACAACTGACAAAGGCCGTATGCTGCGCACCGTGATCGTCGGAGCAGGACTCGCTGGGGCGTCGGCGGCGCTGTGGCTCGCCGAGCACGGCGGTGCGGTGACCGTCCTCGAAGCCGAGCGACCGGCGGCGGGCGCATCCGGCGCGGCGGCAGGTCTCGTCAACCCGATGATGGGCCAGCGGGCGAACCCGGCGTGGCGCTTCGAGGAGGCGCTGGCTGCCCTCCACGAGACGCTCGCCCTCGCGGGCGCTACCGACCTGTTCCGCGCCACCGGCGTGCTCCGTCCCGCCCGCGACGAAGCGCAGGCGCACCACTTCCGCACCCGCGCCGAGGCGCTGCCGGAGCACGCCGCCTGGCACTCGCCCGACACGCTCGCCGCCAAGTACCCCGACGTCGCTGCTCCGCACGGTGCGCTGTGGGTTCCCGGCGGTGGGTCCGTCGATCTCGCCGAGATGGTGACGGTGCTGCTCCGGGCGGCCGAGGCGCGCGGGGCGGCGGTCCGCACCGGCATGCGCGTGACGGGCTGGACCGAGACCGAGCGCGCCGTCTCAGTGACGATGGTCACCGGCGAGCGGATCGACGCTCACCACCTCATGCTTGCTCTGGGCGACGGGTTCCGGCATTTCTCCCCGCTCAGCGCGCTTCCGCTCCACCGCATCAAAGGCCAGACGATCCGCCTCGCCCGGCCCGACGGCCTCGTCGACCTCCCCGCACTCTCCGGCTTCGGCTACGTCGTGCCGGATGGGAGCGCGCTCATCGTCGGCAGTTCGTACGAGCACACCTTCGACGACGTTGAGCCGCACCGGGCACAGTCCGAAGCGCTGCGGGCGAAGGCAGCGCAGATGCTCCCGGCCCTCGCCGACGCCGCGATTCTCGGCGCACGGGCGGGCGTCCGGGTGACCGTTCCGCGCACCCACTCGCCGCGCCGGCTCCCGCTCCTCGGGCCGCTGGGCCATCGGCGCGTGTGGGTGTTCAGCGGACTCGGGTCGAAGGGCTTGCTCACGGTTCCCCTCCTCGTTCGGCACCTCCCCGACTACCTCGCAGACCCCACGCGGATTCCACCAGAGGTTCGAGTGCCGCGTTAGCGGCCGAACAGGCGCTTCGCCCACTCGACGAAAGCCAGCGCACGGGGCGCTTGAGCATCGAGGTAGCGATGCGTAACGGCTTGCCCGAGCGGTCGCCCCGGCTCGTCTTGCCACGCTAGCCACGTATGCATGAGCGCCTTCGAGGTGTGGTCTGCGTCTCCCTGCGCGAAGAGTCGCTCGTTCTCTGGGATGGCTTCAAGGCAGCGTTCGGCACGAGGCAGCAGAGCGTCACCTTCCGGGACCAGGAAGCGCAGAAAGTCCTCGATCATGCCGTCATCTGTGTTGTCCGGCATCAGCCAGACGCCGACCACCAGCGTTCGGTCCGGCTGCTCCAGCGTGACGACCGTACCGGCTGGATCGGGTGCCCCCGGTAGGTCCACATTGCCTGCACGTCCGATTCGAGTGCATACCGCTTGCCACCGTGCTGCAAGGTTCTCGTCAGCATCGACGACGATCCCGACCCGCTCCTGGTCGCTCTGCTGGAGTTGGAATGCCAGGTCCTTAAGCAGCCTATCAACCCCACCCTTCTTGGCGTCTTCTTCCCCTCCCGCTGCCTCGACCGCGATCTTGTCGCCGATGTCTTCCCGGCTACTCGGCCTGACACGCCATGCCTCGACCCCGTGCTCGTTCAGCAAGTTACTCAGGACGTGCCAGTCGTCTTGGCCTTCCACGAGCAGACGGAACCGATGCGCCATCGTCTCAGCGGACTTCGATGTGGGAGCGCACAATGGATTCCATGCCCTGCTCGTCGAACTCGATGGCTACGATCTCATCCGGCGCGTCCTGCTTCCGCCGCAGGCTGATCAGCCGCCCCTCCTCCGGGTGCTCCTCGGCCACCGCCTGGAACGCCCGGATGCAGTCGAGGCTGTGCGTTGTGGCGAAAACCTGCACGTTGAGCTTTGCCGCCGTCTCAAAGACCAGCCGCCACATGTCCGGCTGCACCGAGTAGTGAAGTCCGTTCTCGATCTCATCTACCAGCAGTATCCCCCCGTTTCTTCCATCTGCTACTACGATAGCAAGACCCAGTCCAAGCAGGCGATCCATACCCTCTCCCATGCTCCTCAGCGGAACTGGCACGACCTCGTTCTCGCGCTGGCATATCGGAATGAGAGACAACTCTATATCTCTATCGCTTTCCCTATCGAATACGTCAGCAGCCGATACAAAGTCTATATCTTTTATACTACCGTCGATCTTGCGAATTGCCCTCCGAGCCACATCCTTTCTGCCTGCTAGCACAACCTCCTTCCAGGCGAGACTCAGTTTAGAGAGACTCAGCCCTGATGACGGCACAAAATAGTGAGGGACCATTGAATGCGGCGGACGCGCTCCTAGTGCTTTCGCTAGGCTTCCCGCGAGAGGGTAACGCTCATTCTGACCAGCCAACCATTCGGGATTTACTGCCCCGAACCACATCTCTTTTTGATAAGCGGGATCGTGAATACTCAATCCTACCCTGGGCATCTCGAGTGTGAAATGCACGGCAGTCGAGGTAGCATAGGCAGAGCCTACGGAGAAAAGTTGCCTCTCATCGATCGAGCTGTAAGCATCGTGGTTCTGCCCGACATCAGGTAGTTCAGCAGGAGAAGGCCTTCCATAACGCAGACTTGAAATGGCCTGCGTCCAATCAAAAGGCTCCTCAGGACGAAGCCGCGCAGATAAAAAAGCTACTTCGTCTCGCCGCCGAACAACCTCAGCCAGAACGTGCTGCGCCCCTCGCGCAGCATACAACCAGAGTGCTTCGAGCAGGGCCGTCTTCCCGACGTTGTTCTTCCCGACGATCAGGTTGACCCGGCCAAGCTCCTTCACCTCCAGCCGCTTGAAGGCACGGAAGTTCTCGATGAGCAGGCTGTCGAGCAGCAAGTCGGACATGGCTAAGGGCAGTGCGGTGCGTCGCTCGGCTAAATATAGCGCCCTCGACTCGGACAGCCCCCACACGGATTCCGCTTGAAGTTCAGCCGCCGCGCTAACCCGCCGAATAGGCCAATGCGTACTTTATGCGCTCTCGCACCGCTGCTTCTCACCCCCGATTTATCATGGCTGACACCGCGCACCTCGAAGACCTCCTCGGCGACGAAGCCGACGACCTCCTCGGCTTTTCGACCCCGGCCATCTCGAAGGACCGGCTCTACCTTCCCGGCCCCGACTTCGTGGACCGTGTCTGGCGCGAGTCTGACCGCTCGATCCCGGTGCTGCGCTCGCTCCAGGCGATGTACGACCACGGCCGCCTCGGCGGGACGGGCTACCTCTCGATCCTCCCCGTCGACCAGGGCATCGAGCACGCCGGCGGCGCGAGCTTCGCCAAGAACCCGGACTACTTCGACCCGGCCAAGATCGTCGAACTCGCCATCGAGGGCGGCTGCAATGCCGTCGCGACGACCTACGGCGCGCTCGGAGCCGTCGCGCGGAAATACGCCCACAAAATCCCGATGCTGCTCAAGCTCAACCACAACGAGCTGTTGACCTACCCCAACACGTACGACCAGATCATGTTTGCCCAAGTGGAGCAGGCGTACGAGATGGGCTGCGTCGCGGTCGGGGCGACGATCTACTTCGGCAGCGACGGCTCGAACCGGCAGATCGTGGAGGTCTCCGAGGCCTTCGCCCGCGCCCACGAACTCGGCATGGCGACTGTCCTGTGGTGCTACCTCCGCAACGAGGGCTTCACCGTCGACGGCACCAACCACGAGAACAGCGCCGACCTCACCGGGCAGGCCAACCACATCGGCGCGACGCTCGAAGCCGACATCCTGAAGCAGAAGCAGCCGACCTCGAACGGCGGCTACAAGGCGCTCAACTCGGGCGACAGCAGCTACGGCAAGCTCGACGAGCGGATCTACACCGAGCTCGCGAGCGACCACCCCATCGACCTCACGCGCTACCAGGTCGCCAACGGCTACATGGGCCGCGCCGGGCTGATCAACTCCGGCGGCGGCTCCGGCAAAGACGACTTCGCCCAGGCCGCCCGCACGGCCGTTATCAACAAGCGCGCCGGCGGGATGGGCCTCATCTCCGGCCGCAAAGCGTTCCAGCGCCCGATGGCCGAAGGCGTCAAGCTCCTCAACACGATCCAGGACGTCTACCTCAACGACGACGTGACGGTGGCGTAAGAGCCTGAAACTGGAACTAGGCCAAAAGGCAGCCGGTTTGATTTGCACCGGCTGCCTTTCTCTTTGACCCCCATGGCTGACACCAGAACATCCCGGACGCGCGCCATCGAACGGGTCGTGCACAAGTCCGACAGCTTTGAGGATGCAGCGGCGTGGGACCGGGCGCAGCACCGTAGCCTGTCGCCTCAGGAGCGGCAGCGCATCGCCCGTGTGCTCAAAGCGCGGGCCTTCCCCTCGGACGCTCCCGACGTCCGCGCATGGCGAGTGCAATAGTAGCCTCAGCCATCGAGCCGGCTGATGGCTGAGCCGACCCGCTTCCTGCTGGACACTCGTGTACTGCTCTGGAGCCTCGACGCGCCGGAGCGCCTTTCGGATGACACCCGCGAGGCTATTCAGGGCGCCCGCCACGCGGTCTTCGTCAGCACAGCATCCCGTTCTGGTTACGGGTACACTCAAATCTGATGGGCCGCTGTTCTGAGTTCAGTCACCTCGAGGCACTGGGTAGTGAGCATACTCAGGCGAAGTGCTATGAGAGTCTGGAGTCCAGGTCATGATCCAGAGCGATGATCTCTCAGGACCTTCAAGACTTTTCCAGCCCGCCACAGCCCCGGCACACAGAAGGCCATCACAGTGGCCAACCAAATGTATAAGCCCAGTTGCACATCACCCTCGCTAGCCAGGACCGTACCTGGTAGCGCCCTGGTATACTTGAGCGCGATAGTGTCTCCCACTTCTGTTCTCACTCCGATATCATAAGCCAATCTTAATTTATTAACGTATCTTTTATCGTCTACAATGTACTCGACTCTAATATTTATTCTTCCTCCTGTATCCTCCTTGCTTATAACCAATCCATCTATGCTATCACCGGTTGTATGAACAAAAATAACCGACACTAACCTGTAGGCCATCCACAGGAGAAGCAGAAGTGACCCTAAGCCTCCCACCAGTAGAGTAATACTATCTCTTATCCTATTGGCCATCACCGTTAACGACAAGGGAAGGGGCTGCTGCTAATCACGCGCGACTCGCTCATGCAGCAGTACGCCGCGTCGTGGATAACGGCCTAGTGGCTCTAAGAGCCTTTCTCAAATACGAGGAAGTGCTGGCAGGGCAGAAAGCCTTTCATCTTGACCCACCGCAGCCTTTGCCGCTTACAGCCGGTCTTCTTCGCCCGGCTCCACGTCTGGGGCTTTCGCCAACACCGCGAGTAGCTTCTCTCGGCTCCCGTGCTTGGCACGCTCGGCGAGGTAGCCCGCCGTCGCCAGCGACGCCACCTTTTCCGCGAGCGCGAGCGCGACAAACTCGCCGACCGACACCCCCTCTCGAGCAGCCAGCGCTTCGACCTGCTCCTGAAGCGAACGCGGAATGTTCAGGCTAAGCGTGTTCATGGCACTGCTCCGATCTTTTGGAGGAAAGCTCTGGGATCGATCACGCCAACACCGAACTGCTCGGCTCCGACGAAGTCTCTCCGGTCGTATGTGACGATGTAGTCGCACCCGGCAGCGACGGCAAGTTCCAACACGTGCTCGTCGCCAGCGTCGCGTAGGTACGGTCGCCACGAAAAGTAGATCCGGTGCGGGACGGCGAGCGCACACAGCGCGTCCACCACATCGCCGACATCCTCCTGCGAAAGACCCAACTCCTCTCGCTGACGCGCCAGCACCGCTTCATACTCCAGCGCGAGCGGCACGGCGAGGTGTATGTCGAACGCACCTGTCCCGACGAGCGACACCAGCTTGGACGACGCACCGCGCCGAGACCGTTGCGCGCTGACGATGACGTTCGTGTCAAGGACGATCTGCGGCGTGCTCATCGGAAGCGACTCAGCCTGTTCACTTCTCGAACACCAGGAAGTGCTGCCGGGGCAGGAAGCCTTTGGTCTCGACGTGCCGCAGCCCAACAGCTTCCAGCTCAAGCCGGACCTGCGCCTCGGTCATCTTGTGGAGCGGCTTGATCGGGACCGTCGGGTCCTCGCCTCGGTACTCGATCAGGACGACGCGTCCGCCGGGGCGGAGCGACCGGACGATGCCCTGCATCATCTCGCGCGGGTGCGAGAACTCGTGGTACGCGTCGACGATCAGCACCGCATCGACCTCGCCGTCGGGCAGGTTGGGATCGTCGATGTAGCCCTGCACCGGCACGACGTTGTCGCGCCCGGCCTGCGCGGCGCGGGCCTCGATGATGCCCAGCATCTCGGGCTGAATGTCGACGGCGTAGACCCCGCCTTCGGGCACGCGGTCCGCGATGCGGAAGGCGAAGTAGCCCGTCCCCGCTCCGATGTCCGCCACCACGTCGTCCGGCGCGAGGCCAAGTGAATCCACGACGCGGTCGGGCTGCTCGGTCTCGGCGCGGTCCGAGCGCTCGAGCCAGGCCGCGCCCCGGTGCCCCATCACCTGGGATATCTCGCGGCCCATGTAGAAGACGCCGATTCCGTCGCGGCTGGCCGAGCCCACGGTGTAGACCGTCGTGTCGCGCGGCACCTCGTCCGCCGCACTAGCCGCCTCCGCAGGCGCTGCGCGGGCGAGGTCCTCGGCCGTGTCCGGCCCGCAACCGGGCGTGAGCAGCAGAACAGCGACGAGCAGGGCAGCGTGATGGATCATGGCACCCGTGGGGACGCAGCGCGTTGCGCCCTCGTTCGAGGTTGTTGGAGCGGTGACGCAACATACGCCGCCGCCCGGCAGTCCGGTGCAACAGGCACTTCGCCGTACCTCACGCACGGGGCCTGATTGTCTGCTCTCGGTGCCGTCCGTCGGCAGCCTGCCGGCAGCCGCTCGCTGCCCGGGTAGCCCGTTATATTCCCTCCTCTGCTCTCTCGACTCCGCTTCTCTCTCCCCGACTCGATGGCGACCACCCAGACCTCCGCAGGCGGCGACGGCAGCACCACGAACGGTGCGGCCGACAGCCTTGAAACCTACATCGCGCATTACCCCACCTGGGCCAAGACGCTCGCCCGGCGCTACTTCACCAAGACGATCAACCAGTTCGTCCTACACGGCAACGTCCGCGACCTCGTCCCGGCCGAGGAGGCCGACGGGGAGCAGGCGTTCGTCCCGCTCCGCGAGTTCCTCGCGCGCGACCTCTTCGCCGGGCGCGACATCGTGCTCTTCTACGACCGCTCCTCCGGCATCCACTTCGGCGACAAGGCCAGCCAGGCCGACTTCAACCGGGCACTCTCGGGCTACGACACCATCTTCGGGACCGAGTACGCGAAGAAGCTCCCGAAGGACCCGGTCCGCGTCTTCTCCGTCCTCGACAACTACTTCCGCCTCCGCATCGCCGACGGCAAGCGCATCGCCTGCCTCGTCGACTACGCCGAGACGATCGTCCCGATGGCCGAGGCGGCGAGCTACTCGTCCGAGGACCGCAACGCGCTCGTCTTCCTCCAGCGCTGGAGCCACGACCCGCACCTCCTCAAGGCCGACTTCACGCTCGTCCTCGTCGCCGAGAACCTGAACGACCTCAACCGGCAGCTCATCCAGAGTCCCTACACCGAGGAGATCCAGATCGACCTCCCGGACGAGGCCGGGCGCAAGGGGTTCGTCCGCTGGATGCTCCGCGACGGGCGCAGCGCGGCGTTCAAAAAGCGGAGCGAGGTCAGTCAGACCGCCCTCGCCTCGAATACCGCCGGGCTCGGGTTCGTCCAGCTTCGGACGATCCTGGCCGACGTGCTCGAAAACGGCCGCCGCCTCACCTTCGAGCGCCTGACCGAGCGTAAGAAAGAGCTGATCGAGGCCGAGGCCTACGGGCTGCTCGAATTTGTCCACACCGACTTTACGCTCGACCTCGTGGCCGGGCACGGCGAGGCGAAGGCCCATCTCCGCGACGCCGCCCGCGCCATCCGCCAGGGCCGCCCGGACGTGATGCCGATGGGCTACCTCATCGCCGGACCGGTCGGGACCGGCAAAACGTTTCTGATCACCTGCTTCTCGGGCGAGATCGGAATTCCGATGGTGAAGCTCAAGAACTTCCGCAGCCAGTGGCAGGGCGTCACCGAGGGCAACCTCGAAAAGATCCTCAACCTGCTCCGGGCGATGAACCCGGTCGCGGTGATGATCGACGAGGCCGACGCCGCGCTCGGCGACCGCAACGCCTCCGGCGACAGCGGGGTCTCGTCGCGCGTCTTCGGGCAGATCGCCCAGGCGATGAGCGACACGCGCTACCGGGGCCGGATCATCTGGTTCCTCGTCACCGCCCGACCGGACCTGATGCCGGTCGACCTCAAGCGGCAGGGCCGCGCCGAGGAGCACATCGCGCTCTTCTACCCATCCACGCGCGAGGCGCGCGAGGAGCTGCTGGAGGTCATGATGAAGCGCACCGGCGTCGCGCTCCCGGTGGACGGCGTGCCCCACACGCTCCTCAACGGCGAGCGCACGCTCAGCGGGGCCGACATGGAGGCGCTCTTCACCCGCGCCAAGTTCCGCGCTGCCGCCGAGACCGACGGACGCAAAAAGGCCGAGGTGACCCCGGAGATCGTGCAGGACGTTGTGGACGACTTCATCCCGCCGACGTACCCGCTGCAGGTCGAACTCCAGGCCCTCGTCGCGGTGCTCGAATGCACGAGCCGGGCGATGCTGCCGGAGCGCTACCGGGAACTGGAGCGCGAGCAGATTGTCCGGCGCGTGGAAGAACTCAAGGCACTCATCGGGGACCGATAAGCGCCGCGCGACTACGCTGCGTGTGTATTTGCGCGGCCCGCTATTTTTTCTTCTTGTCGCGCAGCGCGATCAGGGTTTTGTATAGATCGTAGGAGATCAATACGGCATACGGGTCGTTGTTCTTCTGGATGAGGATACCGCTCTTCATTTTCTTGGCCTGCTCCACGAGTCCAGAGGTGTCCGAGCGGAGCTCTGTGATCGTGGCGACGGCTTCGATGCCTTCGGTGCTGTACATCTCGTTTCAGGATAGGGTGGGGGGATGGTGTGCACCGCGTTTCCGGCTGAGGCTGCGAAATCGCGCTGCGCGTTTACGGTACATCTAAACTACCACAGCTAGTGTTCTAGTACTAGTTTCCATGAGCAGGAAAGATTACTCAGGCAGCCCATGTGGCTGTATGAGAAAGAATTTAGCTTCGCCGCATCACGCGCAGTGCACGGTAGCTCTCGATGGACGACTGCACATATGTTCATCTTGACACTTATACTCCCCACGCCTATCCCCTCCCCATAATGCTCCTTTGCCGCGTAACTGGAACAGTCGTATCTACCCAAAAGAGCATCTCTTTATGCCCGTCTACATTACTCGTCGTTCGGCGTGTAGATACGGAGGGGGTGCTGGTCGGGACCGCGGAGTGGCTCGCACTCGACCCTGGCTTCGACGCCGGTGTGGGCGACGCGGTGATCGTGGCGAGAGAAGGCGCGGTAGTGGCACAACTCATGGGGGACAACTCGTCAGGCAGCGTACCGGCTAATGTCATCGTCATCGGCGTAGTCGACGACTGGTCGGTTATCGGCGGCACCGTGTGAAGTTTGAGCAGGATCGGATCGCGCGGGTGAACTGCGCCGAGAGCGTCGGTTACAAATCGCCGCACGCGGCTATCTTCCGGCGTGCCCCTCACCTAGACGCCCTGCACTATGGCTACCCCCTCCTACGACATCGTCGTCATCGGCTCCGGCCCCGGCGGCTACGAGACCGCGATCCGCGCCACTCAGCTCGGCTTCAAGACGGCCGTCATCGAGAAGAACAAGCTCGGCGGCGTCTGCCTCAACATCGGCTGCATCCCGACGAAGGCGCTCCTCAAGAGTGCCGAGATCATGGCCCAGCTGAACCACCTCGGCGACTACGGCCTGAGCTTCGGCGGCGACGGAGCCGACGCCTCGTTCGGCACGCCGGACTTCGCGGCGGTCGTCCAGCGCTCGCGCGGCGTGGCAGACAAGATGAACAAGGGTGTCCAGTTTCTCATGAAGAAGAACAAGGTCGACGTCATCATGGGCAAGGCCACCCTCAAGGGCGGCGGCAAAATCGCCGTCGAGCCCTCGGAGACGATGGACGGCGAAACCGTCGGCGAGAAGGGCGAGGTCGAGGCGAAGCACATCATCATCGCCACCGGTGCCCGCGCCCGCGAGATCCCGCCGCTCCCAGTCGACGGCAAGAAGGTGGTCGACTACAAGGAGGCGATGCTCCAGACCGAGCGGCCGGAGTCGCTCCTGATCGTCGGGGCCGGCGCGATCGGGGTCGAGTTCGCCTACGTGTACCACCACATGGGGACCGACGTGACGATCGTCGAGGTGCAGGACCGGCTCGTGCCCGTCGAGGACAGGGACGTGTCGAAGGAGTTGGAGCGGACCTACAAGAAGATGGGCATCACGATCATGACCGGCGTCCAGCTCGATGAGGTCAACACGAAGGGCAAGAAGGTCAAGGCGACGCTGACGACCAAGAAAGGCAAGGAGACGCTGGAGTTCGACCAGGTGCTCTCGGCCGTCGGCGTGGTCGGCAACGTCGAGGGGATCGGGCTCGAGGAGGTCGGCGTGAAGGTCGAGCGCGGGGCGATCCAGGTGGACGAGTTCTTCCGCACGGGCGTCGACGGCATCTACGCGATCGGCGACGTGATCGGCGCGCCGTGGCTCGCGCACGTCGCCAGCCACGAGGGCATCACCTGCGTCGAGAAGATCGCGCAGGAGGCGGGCAACACCGAGGTCCATCCGCACCCGGTCGACTACAACAACGTCCCCGGCTGCACCTACTGCCAGCCGCAGATCGGATCCGTCGGCTACACCGAGGAGGCCGCGAAGGAGGCAGGCTACGAGGTGAAGGTCGGCAAATTCCCGTTCAGCGCCTCCGGTAAGGCCGCCGCGATTGGCGACACGACGGGCTTCGTCAAGGTCGTCTTCGACGCCAAGTACGATGAGTGGCTCGGCTGCCACATCATCGGCCACGAGGCGACCGAGATGATCGCCGAGGCGGTGACGGCGCGGACGCTGGAGACGACGGCCCACGAGGTGATGTCGGCCATGCACCCGCACCCGACGCTCTCCGAGGCCGTGATGGAAGCTACCCGCGCCGCCTACGGCATGCCGATCAACATGTAGGCTGTTGGCTTTCGGCTACCGGCTCTCAGCCCCCGGTGCTCGCTGCGCCGGGGGCTTCGTCGTCTGCGTCGAGGTCGGCGAGCCAACCTTGGACCATCTCTACCTTGTCCGGTATACCGATCTGCCGGTAAAGCGCCAACGCCTGTTTCCAGTAATCCCGTGCCCCGTCGAAGTCGCTCCGTGTCTGGAGCACGACGCCGAGACTGCCGTAGTGGTTCGCCATGCCTTCGGGGCGACCGAGACGCTCATCGAGTTCCAGCGCCTTCCGGTACATCGCCTCCGCACCGTCGAGGTCCCCACGCGCCTTGAGCACGTTGCCGAGGTTGCCGTAGTCGCTCGCCATGCCTTCGGGGCGACCGAGACGCTCATCGAGTTCCAGCGCCTTCCGGTACATCGCCTCCGCACCGTCAAGGTCACCCCGAGCACGGAGCACAAGACCCAGATTACCGTAGTTGCTTGCGATACCTTCGAGCCGACCTAACTGCTCATCGAGTTTCAGCGCCTTCCGGTACATCGCCTCCGCACCGTCAAGATCGCCCCGCTCGCTAAGCACGACGCCGAGGTTTCCGTATTGGATAGCCATGCCTTCAAGGCTGCCTAGCTGCTCGTCGATTTCTAGGCTCCTCCGGTACATTGCCTCTGCCCCGTCGAGGTCGCCCCGCGTCTTAAGGATGTTGCCGAGGTTGCCGTAGTGGTTCGCCATGCCTTCGAGGCTGCCTGACTGCTCGTCGATCTTCAGTCTCCTCCGGTGCATCGCCTCCGCACCATCGAGGTCCCCGCGTGTCTGGAGCACGAGGCCGAGGTTGCCGTAGTTGATCGCCATTCCCTCAAGGCTACCTAGCTGCTCGTCGATCTCCAGTGCCTTCCGGTGCATCGCCTCCGCACCGCCGAGGTCCCCGCGCGTCTGGAGCACGACGCCGAGGTTACTGTACCCCATTGCGAGCACACTTTGGTCCCCACTCTCCTCGCCTAGCTCGATCACTCGCTCGAACATCGCTTCGGCCTGCGCCAGCCTCCCAATTCTCCTGAGAAAGAGGCCATAGGTATTGATGGCATCGGGGCCATCCCCACGAACGACCGCGCGGGCGAACAGCGCCTCGGCCTCCACCAACTCTCCAGCATCGGCATGGCGCTGTGCCCGCTCTACGAGTTCTGCGGTGTCGGTCGGTTCAGGCTGTGTCGGTTCCGCTGGCGGCTCGGCATCGGGATCCGGTGGCGTGGAATGCTCCTTCTTTGGCCCGCCGCCCTCGTGACCGCGCAACCAAGCGCCGAGCTTGGTTCGGAGCGCGTCTTTAAACCCGTCTAGCTCGTCGAACTCCCGATACAGCAGGTCTCGCTCTACCTGCTTCTTGAAGTTGAGCACCCGCTGAAGCTGCTGGCCGGGGTCGCTGAGCTGCTTCGGGTCTACGGCCTTGAAGCAGCAGAAGATGTCGCGCATGTCGTCGCCCGCATCCTGCAAGCACTCGGTCGCTACGTTGTATTCCTCTTCGGTGCCGGAGGTGTACCCGCGATACTCGTCTGTGCCGGGGTCGGCAGGCGGCGTCCCCCACCGGTCCCAGAGCAGCAGGACGAAAAAATCGCACGCGCGGACCTGTTCGTTGATGAGGCGCTGCGGACGCCCCACCCCACCTGGATTCACCTCCCATCCGACAGGGATGAAGTGCACACCACGCGCGTTGGCTTCCTGCTCGTTGTACTTCTGAAGCACATCGCGGAACGCACGGCGCTCTGCGTTCAACTCACCAGGCGAGGCGATAAATACGTTGTATGCGGCAAGGTTCTTGGGCATCGAGCTGGCATTTCTGGACACCCTAAGCTACCGGTCCCGGTGTTGAAACGTGGGCCTTCTCTCCACTACCCGCCTTAGACCCGCCCCACCTCGTGGATGCCGCGAATGATCGTGGCGCGCTACTCCTTCTTGAGCAGGATATTGCCGTAGTAGGCCTTCGCCTGGCCGCCGGTGTTGTCGGCGTCGGTCATCACCGCGATGCCGGAGATCGGCGGCGGCTCTTCGCCGAAGGCGCGGCGGTAGTCCTCGGCGATGTTGCGCCGCTCGTTCTGCCAGGTGCCGAGGCCCGCCGGGCCGCTCTGCACCGGTACCATCATCACCCAGTCTGTGTAGGCGTTGGGGACGATCTGCGTCTCGCCGGCCTTGTTGGCCCAGACGTAGGTAAGGGCGCGGATCGGGATATCGCCGGGGACGAGGGCGTTGATCGCCCGGTACTTGAGCCGCTCGCCGAACGACAGGTTGCCCACGTCGTAGTCGAAGGTGATGTAGATGCGCGCCGGGTAGTCGTCGCCGTCCTTGCGGCTGATGTCGCCGTCAGCGAGGACATTCTCGGCCTTCCACCGCCATTCGAGGATGGGAAACTGCTCGGTCGGCAGGTTGAGGCGGCGGATGAGGCCGGAGGCGGAGTCGTCGGCGTTGGCCTCCAGCACGGTCGTGTCGCCGTCGCGGACGAGGGCGTAGGTGCTGCGGTCGGCGTCGCCGAGTTCCATCGGCTCCCACCCGTCGGGCAGGTCTCCGGGCGTGCCCTGGGCGAAGTTGCCAACGGTGATGGTAGCAGCAGCCCAGCCTGCGGCGACGAGCATGATCGTGGCGAAGAGGAGCGCGGCGAGTCGAGTGTGCATCGTAGCGGGACCGGTAGTGAGGCAGGTGTAGATCAGCCTCTCCAACTTCCGCCATGCCTAGCGTGTTCGGTGGAGAGTGCTCACGTTTTGTTCACTCTTTGTTCCTACTCCCGGCATGCTGCCCTCGTCTCATCGAGCAGACACAGGCCGGCGCTGAGTTGGTCCTGCGAGGTCGGGACGAAGGAGCGGCTAAGCCGGTAGCCGGCCCCGAAGAAGCCGAACCCGTTCTCCACGTTCGAGAACGTCCCCGGCTCGACGAGCACCTCGGGGTCGAACACACCGCCTGCGTCGTCGACGTTCCACGTCTCGTCCGAGACGAACACGCTGACCTCGAAGGCGAGCAGCCCGACCTGCCCGGACGCCGAGGTGGCGATGAGCCGCCGCACGTCGGAGACGAACGGGATGGCGACGCGCCACCCGCCGGGGACGCGCTCGGCGAGGCTCGTGTGGCGGACGACCTGGAAGCGCGGAACGTCGCCGATGAACGTGTAGCGCGCCTCAATGCCAGAGAGCCGGGGCGCGGCCTGCACGCCGACGACGTAGGCAGGGCTTGCATCGACGATCGCGCGCGGGAGCGAGTCGAGCGCGGTCAGCGGCGGGACCGTCACGGCGGCCGCGGTGGTCGCTCCGTCGGAGCGCGTCACGTCGAGGCGGTAGGCGGCTTCGTGATCGGCGCGGAAGGGCGCGAAGAAAACGTGGCCCTGGGTACCGTTGTCGTACTGGACGAGGGAGTCTCGCCAAGCGCGCGTCTCGCCGCTCGCGAGGTGCGTCGAGGTCACCGCCGCGTCTATCGTCTCGGGGCCGAGCGCGTCGATCGTCTCGGCGACGGCGATGACACGGACGGCCTGGGTGTCCGCCGTGGGATCGAGGTGGCCGAGGAGCGTGAACGGGCGCTCCGTCCCCACCGTAGGCGCAATCGTCTCGTCGCAGGCCGCGAGCGCGACGGTGGCGAGGAGCAGGAAGAGTCGGTGCAGCACGGGCATAGCCGAGCGTGGGCTAGTCGACGTCGAGGCGGAGGCCGAACGATGGGAGGAGCGGGAGCTGGTCTGCCCGGCGGAGCGTGAACACGTCGTAGTAGAACAGGTTGGCGCGGTCGTAGGCGTTGACGAGTCCGGCGTGGACCGTGAGGTCGGCCGCGCGGAGGTCGAACCGGCGTTCGACGGAGAGGTCGAGCCGGTGGTAGGCCGGCAGGACGGCGTTGAACGGCTGCTCGTAGATCACCCGGTCGGCGGCCGGCGTCTCGAAGACGTCCACGCCGCCGTCGAGGAGGATCCACCGGTCGAACCCGAGGGCGCGGCTGAAGGGCAGCCCGCTCCCGAACTGCCACCGCGCCGCGAGGTCGAACCCGGCAATGCGCGCGCTCACGAGGGCGCTCACCTGGTGGCGGCGGTCGTGGGTCGGGCGGTAGTCGAGCGTCTCGACGCCGTACCAGACGGGAATCTGAGCTTGCTGCGCGGTGTAGCGGACCGAGCCGAGGCTGTAGGCGAGCGAGCCGTAGAGCGTGCCCCGCCGGGCTTCGGCGCGGACCTCCAGACCCTGGGCCCGGCCGTCGGCAGGCTGGAGGTTGGTCGTGAAGCGCGGGTAGGCCGTCCACTCGGCGACCGAGAGGCCCGAGAGCCACTTGAGGTAGCCCTCGACGGAGAGCGTGAGGCCGGGCGCGGGGAGGACGCGGTACCCGGCGAGGGCGTGGACCGCCCCGGCGACCTCGCCCGACGGGGTCGGCGTCCAGGCCGTGAACACGCCGGCCGCGTCGCGCCGGTCGCTGACGCCGACGACCTCCTGGTGGTACCACCCGCCGGCGAGGCTGACCTCGTGGCGGCCGCGCTGCCAGCGCGCACGCAGGCGCGGCTCGGCGAAGGTCTCGCCCAGGCTCGGGAAGGTATGGACGCGCAGCCCCGGCGTCACCGTCAGGCCGCGCCCGACCTGGAACTCGGGCTCGACGTACAGCCCGGCGTCGGTGAGGACGCGCCGCTCGTCGACCCCAGGGCCGAGCCGGCTCTGGAGGCGCGTCGTCCCAGCGAAGATCCCGCTGCGCACCTGGGTCGTCCGGCCGTACTGCGTGACCTCCATCCGGCTCGTCCACTTCTCGACGAACGACTCCCGCTCGGGGAACGTCAGGCCGGGCGGGCCGAGTTCGGTGTCGAGGCGCGAGACGGCGACCGTGATCTCCCCGCGGATCGGGCTGAGGCCGGGAAGGAAGAGGTAGCGCGCGCCCACCCCGAGGTTGCGCCAGGCGATCTCGGGCGGCGGCGGCTGGCCGGGTACCGCGTCGCGGATCGTCCCTCGGTCCCATGTGTGGAGGCCGGTCACCGAAAGCTGCGAGTTCGCCACGAGCCGGGCGTGGACTTTGGCAAACACGTCGCCGAACTGGTACGGGAGCGGCTCGCCGACGAGCCGCGCGGCCCCCTGCTCGATGACGGAGACGCGCCCCGAGGCCAGCACCGACACCCGGTCACGGACGAGTGGAAACTCTGCCTGCCCCCCGCTCACGAACGGGGCCGCGCTCGCCGAGGCCGCTACGCGCCGCGCACTGCCGTTGCGCGATGCCACGTCGAGCACGGACGAGAGCCGCCCGCCGAAGCGCCCGCCGAAGCCGCCGGCGTAGAGGTCGGCTCGGCGGACGAGGTCGGCCGGGAAGGCAGAGTAGAAGCCCAGGATGTGGAACGGCTGGTAGAGCGGGATGCCATCGAGGAGGACAAGGTTCTGGCTCGGCTCGCCACCGCGGACGAAGAACTGGCCTCCGCTCTCCCCCGTCGTGACGACGCCGGGGAGTGTGGTGAGGTAGGCTGCGAGGTCGCCCGAGACGTCGGGCATCGGGACACGCTCGATGTCGGCCGCCTCGATAGGCCGGAGGCCGGCCTGGAAGCCGGCCCGCTCGGTCTCGACGACGAGTTCGTCGAGGAGGGCGTCGGTAGGTTGGAGCGCGATGTCATGGAGCCGGTTCTCCCCGGCGGCGAAGGCGAGCGTGTCGGCGTAGGCTTCGTACCCCACGAACGAGGCGCGGAGGCGGTAGCGGCCCGGCGGGAAGCGCGCGAGGACGTAGAGCCCGTCGCCGTCGGCGGCCGTCCCGAGCGTCGGCCCGTCGCCGAGGGATTCCAGCGTCACGCTCGCCCCTGGTAGCGCCAAGCCATCCTCGGCGTCGACGACGAACCCCCGGACGGCAGCCGGTTGGGCCTGGCTCGCCGCGCCCCCGAGCAGGGCGAGGAGTACCGGCAGGAGGTAGCGGAAGGCGCGCACGCGGGGCACAGGCAGCGGAGGATAGACCTCGCAAAGTACCATGCTCCGGCCTAGCCGTCAGGGCAGTCTACCGTCCCTGCTACGCCGCCGACTCGGCCGGTTCCAGGAGCCCCTCGGCTTCGGCCCAGGCCCGCAGGCCGGCCTCGTCCCGAAGCGCCGCCGGGACCCTCACCTCGACCTCGACGAAGAGCGCGCCTGTGGCGTCTTTCGTCTGGACGCCCTGGCCTTTGAGCCGGAGCCGCTCGCCGGGCTGGGTGCCGGGCGGGATCGTCACCTTGATCGTCTTGCCGTAGGCCGTCGTGATCGCCCGCGTCGTGCCGAGCAGGGCTTCGGCGACGTTGATCGTGGCCGTCGTGACGAGGTTGGGGCCGTCGCGCTGGAAGCGCGGGTCGGGGCGGACGTTGAAGGTGAGGTAGAGGTCGCCGCGCGTGCCGGTCGGGCCGGGCTGGCCTTTGCCGCGCAGCCGGACCCGCGTCCCGTCGGCGACACCCTTCGGGATCGTGATGCGGACTTTCTCGCCGCCGGGCAAACCCACCTCCGTCTTTCCGCCCTTCAGTGCCTCCTCGAATGAGAGGCCGAGCCGGGTTTCCACGTCGCCGCCCTTGACGTCGTGCTGCGCGCCGCCGAACGGGCTCGCCCCACCGCCTCCGAAGAACTGACCGAAGAGATCGCCCAGCCCGCCGAAGCCGCCCAGGCCGTCGTCCGACGTGAAGCCGCCGGGGTCGACGCGGATGCGCGTTCCGTCTGGCGTTTGATAGTACCCCTCGCTCTCGCCCTGCCCAAACCCCTGGAAGCCGCGCCCGCCGAACGGGTTGCGGCGCATCTGGTCGTACTGCTTGCGCTTCGTCGCGTCGCCGAGCGCGTCGTAGGCTTCCTGCACCGCCTTGAACTGTTCCTCGGCCCCGGCGTCGTCCGGGTTGCGGTCCGGGTGGTACTCGCGGGCGAGCTTGCGGTACGCCTTCTTGATCTCGGCAGCCGAGGCGTCTTCGCTGACGCCGAGGGTGTCGTAGTAGTCGGGGAGAGACGGCATGGACGTGCGCTAGTGTGTCGACCTGGCACCGCCTGTTTGAGTTTCTAGTTCCTGGTTCTTCGTTTCTCGTTCGGTAGACCCGAGACCCGACCGCTCCAACTAGAAACTGCGCGTTAGCGCATCGCGGCCTCGACGTCGGCGACCGACTTCGGGATGGCAGGGCCGAGGACGCGCGGGCCGGCGTCGGTGCAGAGCACGTCGTCTTCGATGCGGATGCCGCCGAAGCCGCGGAAGGCGTCGAGGGCATCGTAGTCGATGAACGCCGCGTGGCGGCCTTCGGTCTGCCAGCGGTCGATGAGCGGCGGGATGAAGTAGCACCCCGGCTCAATCGTCATGACGTGGCCTGGTTCGAGGTCGCGTCCGAAGCGAAGGAAGGCGAGGCCGAACTGATCGCTGCGCGGAGCGCCGTCGGGATAGGCGACCGCGTCGCCGAGGTCGTGGAGGTCGTGCACGTCGAGCCCGAGCGGATGGCCGAGGCCGTGGGGGAGAAAGAGCGCGTGCGCCCCGGCTTCTACGGCGTCGTCTACATCCCCTTTCATCAGGCCGAGGTCCTTGAGGCCGGCGGCGAGGGTACGGGCGGCCGCGAGGTGGAGGGCGCGGAAGTTCGCGCCGGGCCGGACGCCTTCGATGGCCTCTTCCTCGGCGCGGAGCACGATCTCGTAGACGGCCCGCTGCCGGTCCGTGAACGTGCCGCTGACGGGGATCGTCCGGGTGATATCGGACGCGTAGCCCTCGGCGGTCTCGACGCCGGAGTCGAGCAGGAGAAGCTGCCCCTCGCGGAGCGTGTTGCCGCGGGCGTGGTTGTGGAGCACCTCGCCGCGCACCGTCGTGATCGGCTCGAACGAGGCCGACATCCCGTGGCGGTGGGCGGCGGCGAGCATCGCTGCGTGCACCTCGGCTTCGCCCCGTCCGGGCCGGGCGACCCGCATCGCCTCGGCCACCATCTCGGCCGACACCCCGAGCGCGGCTTCGATCTCGGCGACCTCGCCCGCGTCCTTCGCCAGCCGCTGCTCCCCGAGCGCCCGCACCAGCACTTCCGACGCCCCCTCGCGCACCGCCTCGACTGGCTCGCCGAGGAGGTCGGCGAGGGCGAGGAGCATGCCGGGCATAAACGGCGGCGGGTAGTGGACGCCTCGCCCCTGCCGCTTCGCCTCGGCCAGCACACCCCGGAGATCGCCGGCGTCGCGGAGCGTGTCGATCCCGGCTTCGTCGGCGTGGTCCTCGGGCGACGGGTGCGGCCCGTGCCAGAGGAGGTCGTCGAACGTGTCCGGCGGCGCGAAGAGCGCGTCGGTGCCCGTGTCGGCGTCGAGCACGAGCGCGACGCCCGGCTGCCGGGTGCCAGAGAGGTAGAGGACGTGCGAGGACTGCCGGAAGGGGTGCGGGTTGTCAGCGTTGCGCCAGACCGTCCCGGTGCCCGGGATCAGGATCAGCCCGCTGCCGACGGCCTCGCGGAGTTGGGCGCGGCGGGCGCGGAAGGTGTCGGCGGCAAACCGGCGGCTGATCGAGGCGGCTTCGGGGTGGACCATGTCGGCGGACAGAGAACGGTGGACGGAGAACAGAAGATAGCCGCCACGCCTCTGTCACCGGATCGCCCGGCCGATGCGCTCGAAGCGCGGGCTGCCCTCCTCGTCGTCCCACGAGAAATAGACCAGGACGGCCTTGCCGACGAGGTGGTCGCGGGGGACGAAGCCCCAGCGGCGGCTGTCGGACGAGTCGTCGCGGTTGTCGCCGAGGACGAAGTAGTAGTCCTGCTCGGGCGTGTACGCCGTCACGATCTCGCCGTCGATCTCGAACCGGCCGTCGGCGAGGCGGCGGGCGGTGTGGCCCTCGTGGCGCTCGATCACGTCGCGTAGCACCGGCCAGGTCGCGCCGTCAAGCTGCACCGTCTGCCCGCGCTTCGGGACGGCGACCGGCCCGTAGGCGTCGAGCGACTGCTGCGTGCCTGCCGGAAAGAGCAGCGGGTCTTTCTCCGCAATCGCAGGGCGGAGGTCGAGCACGGCGTCCCACGCCGCGACGGCCTCGGCCTGGCCCAGCGTCATCCGCACGCGCCACAGGCCCTCGGCCTCGCGCACAGGCCGGTGCCGGACCCCGGCCTCGCCGAAGCGGTCGAGCGAAAACGCCGGCTGCGCATCGACCGTCACGAGCCAGTCGGCCAGCATGCCCGGCCCGAGCGGCGTGTGCTCAGCACCCACGCGCAGTTCTTTGCCGGTGATTGACACCGTGTCGCCCGGCAGGCCCGCGACCCGCTTGATGTAGGGCGTCCGCCGCTCCACCGGCCCGCGCTCCGACGGGTGGTTGAAGACGACCACGTCGCCGCGCTCAACGTGTGCGAAGCCCGGCAGCCGGAGCGAGGGCAGCGTGACGCCGGCGAGGTAGCGCTCGGAGAACGGGAGGCCGAGGGTCGCCGGCGTGCGCGGCCCGTAGTGCAGCTTCGAGACGAGCAGGAAGTCGCCGACGCGGAGGTTCTCCTCCATCGAGGCCGTCGGGATGCGGAAAGCCTCGGCGACGAAGAGGCGGAGGCCGAGCGCCACGCCGAGGGCGAGCGCGGTGACAAGCAGCAGCGGCCGCACGCGACCCCAGAGCCGGCTCCGCCCGGCCGGCGGGGGCGAGGGCTCGGTCGCGGTCGTCATCGGATCGGCTGGAGGCCGCGCAGGCGGGGCAGGAAGAAGCGCTCCGTGTCGAGCGAGAAGAACACGAGCACGGCCTTGCCGACGAGGTGGTCGTGGGGGACGAAGCCCCAGAACCGGCTGTCCTGCGAGTTGTCGCGGTTGTCGCCCATCGCGAAGTAGTAGTCCTGCGCGAAGGTGTACGAGTCCGCGATCTCGCCGTCGATGCGGAACCGCCCGTCGGCGAGCGCTTCGGCCTGGTGGCCTTCGTGGCGAGTGATGACCTCGCGCAGCACGGGCCAGGACGCGGCCGTCAGCGCGACCGTCTCGCCGGCCTTCGGCACGGCGAGGGGGCCGTAGTTGTCGCGGTTGAAGCCGCTGCCGGCCGGGAAGATGCCGTCCGTCCGCTGGCCCTCGGGGAAGGCGTAGCCCTCGACCGAGGCGACGTACGGCAGCGCCCTCAGCGCCTCGGCCGCCTGCGGCGTGGCGGTGACGATCACCCGGTTCGTGTTCGGGACCGGCCCGAGGAGGTCGGCCCCGGCCTCTTCGACGCGGGCGCGGGGCACGCCTGCGTTGCCGGAGGGCGAGACCTCCCACCACTGCTGCTGCGTCTCGCTGAGCAGGTAGCGCTCGCCGCCCACGTAGAGCACCTTGTCGAGCAGCCGCACCGTGTCGCCCGGCATCCCGACGAGGCGCTTGATGTAGGGCGTCCGCCGCTCGATGGGCCCCGTCTCCGGCGGGTAGTTGAAGACCGCCACGTCGCCGCGCTTGACCTCGGAGAAGCCCGGCAGGCGCGTCTGCGGCAGCTCGACGCCCGGCAGGCACGGCTTGCCGATGAACGGGACGCAGATCGTGTTCGGCGTGCGGGCCCCGTAGTGGACCTTCGAGACGAACAGAAAGTCGCCGACAAGGAGCGTGTCCTCCATCGACGGCGTCGGGATGCGGAACGGCTCGACGAGGAAGGCGCGGACGACGAGCACGATGAGGATGGCCCAGCCCCAGAACCGCAGGGTCTCTTTCCAACCCTCCTTCCGCTTGCCGCCTTTCGCGCCGGCTTTGCCGTTGCGGGCGGCCTCGCGCTCGGCCTTGCGCTTGGCGCGGGCGGCCTCGCGCTCGCGTGCGGCTTTCTTCTTCGTTTGGGTCGGAGTGCTCAACGGACGGGGGCCGAAAGGTGAATACGGTCGGACAGGCGGCTAGCGGAACAGGTACCACTGCCCCGTCCCGGAGCGCCGCCGCGCCCAGCGCGGGCGCTCGATCTCGACCACATAATACTCGTCCCCGTCATACCCAGTGCGCACCCACTGGTTGCGCTCGCGGATTTGGTAGTAGTCGACGTAGGGCATGAGCGGGCGTGGGCGCAGCAGCACCGCGGTCAGGTCGCGCTTGAGGGGCCCCAGGTGCGGCTTGTGCTCGAAGTCGCCCGCGAGCACGAGGCCACGGCCGTACGGCCCGTCGATGTCGAGCGCGACGAACGGAATCGAGTCGTTAACGACGAACCAGTACTCAAATTGCACGAAGCTGCTGCCCTCGAAGCCCCGAACGCCGCGGGCGACGGCCGTCCGCGTCGGCGCGCCGAAGTGCGTGTTCAGGCGCGCACGCAGCTCCGGCGTCGGGATCGTGTCGAGCGGGGTGAAGAAGGTCATGCCCTCGACCGTCCAGAGCGCCTCGCGGAAGCGGTCCAGGAACGCTCCCTGCTCGCTCGGCGCGACGCGGTCCCACGCGATCTCGGTGAGCGGCACCGGCTCGGGCTCGGGTGCTGCTTCGACCGCAGGCCGGACCGGCGGAAACGAGTCCACGGCGACGCGGGGCGTGCGGCTTCGGGGGAGCCACCAGAACAGGAGCGAGGCCGACGCGCTGGGCTCGGCATCCGGCGCGATCTCCACCGGCCCCCACGCCTCCGTCGCCAGGCCCATTTCGGCGACGAGCTCGGCGCTCCGCACCGCCGCCCGCTGCGCCTGCAGTTCTTCGGCGAGGGTTTGGGCCCGAGCGGCTGGGACCAGCATGAGGAAGAGAAGTGCGGTAGGGGTTTGATTAATCAAACCCCTACGAAGCATGCCCCGACGCCGCGCCATCCTCACCCCTCGTCCATCGAGAGCACCGCGAGGAAGGCTTCCTGCGGGACCTCGACCGAGCCGACCTGCTTCATGCGCCGCTTGCCCTCCTTCTGCTTTTCGAGGAGCTTGCGCTTGCGCGTGATGTCGCCGCCGTAGCACTTGGCCGTCACGTCCTTGCGCAGCGCCTTGACCGTCTCGCGGGCGATGACCTTGTTGCCGATCGCGGCCTGGATCGCCACGTCGTAGAGCTGCTTCGGGATGAGCTGGCGGAGCTTGGCTGTCAGCTTGCGGCCCATCTCGTACGCCTTCTCGCGGTGGACGATCGTCGAGAGCGCGTCGACGGGGTCGCCGTTGAGGAGGACGTCGAGCTTGACGAGGTTGGAGGTCCGCTCGTTGAGAACCTCGTAGTCGAGACTCGCATAGCCCCGGCTGACGGACTTGAGCTTGTCGTAGAAGTCGAAGACGACCTCGCCGAGCGGGAGTTCGTACTGGAGGTCGACGCGCTCGGTGTCGAGGTAGTTGGTGTTGACGTAGCTCCCGCGGCGGTCCTGGCACAGCGTCATCAGCGAGCCGATGTAGTCCGTCGGGGTGATGATCTGCGCCCGGATGTAGGGCTCGCGGATCTCGGCGATGCTGCCGATAGGCGGGAGCTCGCTCGGGCTGGAGACCTCGGTCGTCGAGCCGTCGGTGAGTTCGACCGTGTAGCGGACGTTGGGGAGCGTCGTGATGATGTCGAGGTCGAACTCGCGGTCGAGGCGCTCCTGGACAATCTCCATGTGGAGCATCCCGAGGAAGCCGACGCGGAAGCCGAAGCCGAGTGCAGCGCTCGTCTCGGGCTCGTAGGTGAGCGCGGCGTCGTTGAGCTGGAGCTTGTCGAGCGAGGCGCGGAGGTCCTCGAAGTCGGCCGAGTCCGTCGGGTAGATGCCGGAGAAGACCATCGGCTTGACCTCGCGGAAGCCGGGGACCGGCGCGGCGGCGGGCCGCTTGGGATTCGTGATCGTGTCGCCGACGCGGGCGTCGCGCACGTCCTTGACGCTGCCGATGACGTAGCCGACCTCGCCGGCGCGGAGCGTCTTGACCTTCTCCATCCCGAGCTTGAGCACGCCGATCTCCTCGGCGAAGTACCGCTTGTCGGTCGCCATGAAGAGGATCGGGTCGCCCTGGTCGAGGGTCCCGTCGACGATGCGGACGTAGGCGACGGCGCCCCGGTACTGGTCGAAGACCGAGTCGAAGATCGCGCCCTGGAGCGGGGCCTCGGGATTGCCGCTCGGCGGCGGGATGCGGTCGACGACGGCTTCGAGCACGCCCTCGATCCCCATGCCGGTCTTCGCGCTGACGTGGAGCACGTCCTCCGGCTCGCCGCCGATGAGGTCGGTGACGGTCTGGGCGACGAGCTCCGGGCGGGCACTCGGCAGGTCGATCTTGTTGAGGACCGGGATGATTTCGAGGTCGACGTTGATCGCCTGGTAGAGGTTGGCGATCGTCTGCGCCTCGATCCCCTGCGCGGCGTCGACGACGAGGATCGCGCCCTCGCACGCGTTGAGCGCGCGGCTGACCTCGTAGGAGAAGTCGACGTGCCCCGGCGTGTCGATCAGGTTGAGGACGTACTCCTCCCCGTCGGCCGCGGTGTAGTTCATCCGGATCGCGTGGCTCTTGATCGTGATGCCGCGCTCGCGCTCGAGGTCCATCGAGTCGAGGACCTGGTCCTGCATCTCGCGCTTGGAGAGCGTGCCCGTAGCCTCCAGCATCCGGTCGGCCAGGGTGCTCTTCCCGTGGTCGATGTGGGCGATGATGCAGAAGTTGCGGATGCGCTGCTGGTCCACCAGGCGTCGGGAGTCTAGGAGTCGGGCGTCGAGGGTCCGGGGTCAACCGCACGGTGCGGCGGCAGTTCGACCGGGGCCGTGAATATACCGACGAACCCGGCCGGCTTCCGGGGCTAGGCCCCCTGCCGCTCCCTCACCCGTCCCTAGCTTCCAGCCTCACTCCCACGCCGAATTCGATGCGACGCTGCGCCTTTCTGACGACAGACGCGCTCGACGCCTTCGTCACCTACGACCGCCTCCTCCACGACCCGCTCGCCCGGCGCGGCTGGCAGGTCGACGAAGTCTCGTGGCGCGCCGAGGCCGACTGGGACGTGTACGAGGCCGTCGTCGTCCGCTCGCCGTGGGACTACCACGCCGAGCCGGAGGCGTTCTTCGCCGTCCTGGAAGCGATTGACCGCTCGGCGGCGCGCCTGGAGAACCCGCTCGCGCTGATGCGCTGGAACGCGCGCAAGACCTACCTCCGCGACCTCGAAGCGCGCGGCTTCCCCATCGTCCCCACCCGGTGGCTGGGCCGGCTCAACGCGGCTGACCTCCCGGTGCTCTACGACGCCTTCGGCACGGACGAACTGGTCGTCAAACCGGTCGTCGGGGCGAACGCGGACGACACGTTTCGGCTGCCGCGCGGCGCACCGTCCGGTAAGGCCCTCAGCCTGTTTGCGGACCGGGCGTGCCTGGTGCAGCCGTTCGTCCCGGCCGTCGTGCGCGAGGGCGAGTTTTCGCTGTTTTACTTCGGCGACGCCTACAGCCACGCCATCCTCAAGACGCCCGCGTCCGGCGACTTCCGCGTGCAGGAGGAGCACGGCAGCACCCTCCGCGCGGCTACGCCGGAGCCGGCGCTGCGCGCGGTCTCCGACGCCATCTTCGCCAGCCTCACCCCGCGCCCACTCTACGCCCGGACTGACTTCGTGCGCCTCGACCGTGTGAGCCGTGATGGGGGCTTCGCGCTGATGGAGGTCGAGCTGATCGAGCCGTCGCTCTACTTCCCCTACGACGCGGCCTCGCCCGAGCGCTTCGCCGACGCCTTCGCTGAGCGGATGGGCGACTAAAACCTGTTGCAAAGGCGCCTGTCGTAGCGAGCGGAGCGGAGCGATCTCCCGACGTAAGCACTCCCGAGGAGGTTGCCACGTCGCTACGGGACAAGTCCCTTCGCTTCTCGCAACGACAAGCTGCGGAGTTCTACCACCACTTTTAGGCTTCCGGCGGCGCGGTCTTCGGCGCGGCCGGCTCCTCCACCGCCGACGGCTCCGCGACCGGCGGCGCGTCGAGCGTCACCGGCTCGGCCGCAGCCGGTACGGCGGGATCGGCCAGCGGGGCCTCTGCTTTCTCTGCCTCCGCTTTCTCCGCTTCGGCCGCCCGCACGAGGCCCTCGTGGAAGCGCCGCTGGAAGACGATGATCGCCGCGACGCCGACCACGATTGCCATGTCGGCGACGTTCCAGATCGGGAACAGGGCGAGGAAGTTGCCGCCGAAGAACGGGATCCACTCGGGGAGGAAACCGCGCCAGAGGTCGACGTGGATGAAGTCCACGACCTCGCCGTGGAAGAGCCGGCCGGTGCCGCCGCCGGTGATGCCGAGGACACCGTAGAAGACGCGGTCGATGATGTTGCCGAACGCCCCGCCGATGATGAGCGCGAGCGAGAGCCGGTAGCCCCACGGTCCCTTGCGTACCACCCACAGGTAGATGACGATCAGGACCGTCGCGGCAATCGAGAAGAGCGTCAGAAAGAGCTTCGAGCCGAGCTCCAGCCCGAAGGCCATGCCGGGGTTCGTCGTGTAGGTCAGCTTGAGCACGTCGCCGACCAGGGGGATCGACTCGCCGGTGAACATCGACGTGTGGATCCACAGCTTCGTGAGCTGGTCGACGACGAGGATGGCGAACGAGACCCAGAGAACGCGCATTCGATTTCGGATTCGGGACTGGAGATTTTCGATTGTACAGGCTTCCCAATCGCAAATCGGCAATCAGAAATCTAAAATCGGACTACTTTTGCTTGCGCTTCGCGTCGATGGAGATCTCGGTGTGGGGTACGGCGCGGAGGCGCTCTTTGGCGATCGGCTTGCCGGTGACCTTGCAGACGCCGTAAGTCTTGTTCTCGATCCGTTCGAGGGCGCGCTCCAGGTAGCCGACGTACTTCTGCTGCCGGGCGATCATCAGGTAGAGCTTCTCGCGCTCCATCGCGTCGGTGCCGGCGTCGGCCATGTGGAAGCTGTAGGCGGAGTCGCTCTCGTGCTCGCGCGCGTCCTCGATCTGCGCCCGCATCGCCTCGATGTCTTCGACGGCGCTGTCGCGCTTCTGGATGATGAGGTCGCCGAACTCGGCGAGCTCCTCGTCCGAGAACGGTGTCCGCCGCTGCGTGCCGTTAGCCTCGGGGGCCGGGGTTCCGCTCACGTCTTCGCTCTTGCTCATAGCATGGGCCGGCGGCGTGCGCCGGCAATCAATTAGATGGGTCAGCTAGATGGGGTCAGCGCCGTTCGGCAGCGGCGGTCTCTTCCGCCCCGACCCGGCGGACGCCGATCTCGACCGGCTCGCCGCCGATCTCGAAGGTTTCCACCGCGTCGCCGCTCGGCACGTCCGAGGCGCTCAGCCGCTCGGCCAGCGTCTCGTTCCGAATGGTGTCGGCGTGGGCGCGAATGGCGTCTGCCAACGCGTCCGGGGCGCGGAAGGTAACGAAAATCCGGTCCGCCACCGCGAACGCGGCGGTCTTGCGCAAGTTCTGAACCCGGTTGACGAACTCGCGCATGACGCCCTCGTCGCGCAGCGCGTCCGTGATGGTCGTGTCGAGAGCGACGGTCACCGGTCCTTCTTGCCCGACGAGGTGGCCCTCGATCCCTTCGCTTGCGATGTCGATGTCGCCTGGCCTGAACGCAACGGCCTCGCGGGTCCCGCTGGGACCCTCCAGGTCGAGCGTGAGCGAACCCTCGGTTTCGTAGCGGCTGATGGCGTCGGCACCGAGGGCGCGGATGGCTGCATTCGCGGCTTTCATCAGCGGCCCGAGCCGGCGCCCGAGCGCCTTGAAGTTGGGCCTGGCCGACTTCGCCACGAGGCCGCTGTCCGAACGGGTGGCGTCGATCCGCTTGACGTTGACCTCGTCGAGGACGATGCCTTCGACCGAGCGCAGGGTCGCTTCGTCGACGCCTGCCGTCCCGGTGACGACCGAGAGCGCGCCGAGCGGCTGCCGGACGTTGATTCCGGCCTCGTTGCGGAGCGCGAGCGTGATGGAGGCGACGGTCCGGGCGAGCGCCATCCGGTCTTCGAGCGCGGCGTCGACGGCGGCCTCATCCACCGCTGGAAAATCGGCGAGGTGAACGGAGGCCGGCGCGTCGTCCGAGCGGAGCGCACCCCACAGCCACTCGGCGTAGAACGGCGCGAGCGGAGCCATCAGCTTGGCGAGCGTCGTCAGGCACTCGTAGGTGGTTTCATAGGCCGCTCGTTTGTCCACATCCATCGAGTGGGGGTCGGATGACCCCTTCCAGAAGCGGCGGCGGCTGCGGCGGAGGTACCAGTTCGAGAGGTCGTCGGCGAAGGTCTCCATCGCCCGCGCGGCCTGCGTCGGGTGGTACGCACCGAAGGCGGCGTCGACGGCCCCGACGGTCGTGCCCAGGCGCGAGAGGATCCAGCGGTCGAGCTCGGTGCGCTCGGCGAGCGGCGTGGGGTCGCCGCCGTAGGCGAAGCCGTCGAGGTTCGCGTAGGTGGCGAAGAAGCTGTAGGTGTTGGTGACGGTCGAGAAGAACTTGCGCTTGGTCTCCTCGACGGCGCGGTCGGAGTAGCGGAGGCTCTCCCACGGCGCGCTCGCGCTCATCAGCGTCCACCGCACCGGGTCGGCCCCGTGGCGGTCAATCGTGGCGAAGGGATCGACCGTGTTGCCCTTTGTCTTGGACATCTTCTCGCCCTTCTCGTCGAGGACGAGGCCGTTGACGACGACGTTTTTGTAGGCGACCGAGTCCTCGACGAGCGCGGCAATCGCGTGAAGCGTGTAGAACCACCCGCGCGTCTGGTCGACCCCCTCGGCGATGAAGTCGGCGGGGAAGTTGCGCGCGAACGTCTCGTGGTTCTCAAACGGGTAGTGCCACTGCGCGAACGGCATCGCCCCGGAGTCGAACCAGACGTCGATCAGGTCGGGGACGCGGCGGTAGGTCCCGCCGCCGGGCGCGGGCCAGGTGATCTCGTCCACGAACGGCCGGTGCAGGTCGACCACGCTGTCGCGCAGCACCGCCTTCTCGCGCAGCTCGCCGAGCGAGCCGATCACGACGTAGTCGTCGGGGTCGCGGTCGCTCACCCAGACCGGGAGCGGGGTACCCCAGTAGCGCATCCGGCTGAGCGCCCAGTCGACGTTCCCCTCCAGCCACTGCCCGAAGCGCCCGGTCCCGATGCCCTCCGGCTGCCAGTTGATGGTCTGGTTGAGTTCGACGAGGCGGTCCTTGATCGCGGTCGTGCGGATGAACCAGCTCTCGACCGGGTACGACATCAGCGGCGTGCCCTTGCGCCAGTCGTGGGGGTAGTTGTGGAGGTAGGTCTCGTGGCGGTAGAGCAGGCCGCGCTCGCGCAGGTCGCGGGCGAGCGCCTTGTCGGCGTCCTTGAACCACTGCCCTTCGACGAGCGGCATGGCGTCGGTGAAGCGTCCGTCCGGGGTGACCGGGTTGAAGAGCGGCAGGTCCTCGCGCTGCCCGACCACGAAGTCGTCCGCGCCGAAAGCGGGGGCCATATGGACGATCCCAGTACCGTCCTCGGTCGAGACGAAGTGCGCGGGGACGACGCGCCACGCCCGGTCGGCCTCGGGGTGATCGGCAAAGGTGTCGAAGACGGGCCGGTAGGTCTTGCCGACGAGGTCGCGGCCGGTGATCCGCTCGACGACCTCGTGCTCGCCGCCGAGGGTGCCGAGCAGCGCTTCGGCGAGGTACAGAAACTCTTCCCCGCTTCCGTTCTTCCCCGCTTCCGCTCTTTCAGCCCGCACCTTCACGTAGTCGATCCCCTCCCCGACCGCGAGCGCCGTGTTCGAGACGAGCGTCCACGGCGTCGTGGTCCACGCGAGGAAGGAGGTGTCCGGCTCGCCCTCGACCGGGAAGCGGACGTAGACCGAGGGGTCCTGCACCTCCTCGTAGCCCAGCGAGACCTCGTGCGACGAGAGCACCGTCCCCGAGCCGGGGCTGTACCACTGGATCTTGTGGCCCCGGTAGAGGAACGACTCGCCGTCAGCAGTCTGCCGCTCGGCGATGGCTTTGAGGAGCGCCCAGACGGACTCGATGTAGTCGTTCTCGAAGGTGATGTACGGGTCCGAGAGGTCGACCCAGTAGCCCATGCGCCGCGTGAGGTCGTCCCAGAGGTCTTTGTACCGGAGGACGCTCTCGCGGCAGGCGGCGTTGTACGCCTCGATGGAGATTTTTCCGTCCGGCCCGATCTCGTGCCGCCCCTCCAGCCCGAGCGCCTTCTCGACCTCGATCTCGACCGGCAGGCCGTGGGTGTCCCAGCCGCCTTTGCGGTCGACGCGGAAGCCCTTCATCGTGCGGTAGCGGCAGAAGAGGTCCTTGATCGTCCGGGCCATCACATGGTGGATGCCCGGCTTGCCGTTCGCCGTCGGCGGGCCCTCGTAGAAGACGAAGTGGGGCGCGCCCTCACGCTGGGCGAGGCTCTGGGCGAACACGTCGTGCTGGTCCCACCACTGGAGCGTCTGCTCCTCGGCGGCGGCGTGGTCGAATCCTTTGGCGTCGGGGTAGCGCGGCATGGGCTGTGGGGCGAAAAAGGGGGCCTGGAAGATACGAAGGCCCTCTCGCCCTCTCCTGTGAAGGGTTCGTTGCCTAACCAGCAGGAGGTCTCCTACTCGACGCCGCGCTCGAAGCGCTCGCGGAGGTGCTGGACGTGCAGGCCGACGGCGTTGCGGACCTCGTAGGTCTGCTCGTAGAGCCGCCGGTAGGTGGCCTCCTCCATGAACGGCTCGCGGCGGAGCTGCTGGAGCGCGGCAAGCGCCCGGTTGGCCGCGTGCAGCCCCCGCTTCGTGACGGCGATGTTGCCGCCGAGCGCTTCGAGGTCGTACCCCATGCCGTGCCCCCCGGCCACCTTCGCGCCGACCTGGAGCGCGTTCGAGCAGAAGTCCACAAAGACAGTGTCCTTGTCTCCCTCCGGCACGGTCTCGGCCCAGTCCATCACCGTCGAGCCGAAGGCGAAGGCGCGCTGGTAGAGCGGGAGGTCGCGCACGTCCTGGGCCTCGGGGTACGCCTCGCCCAGCCCGGCTTTCCAGGCCTCGCCGTCGTCCTCCGGCTCGGCGTCGAAGTCCTCGAGCCAGAGCGGGAGGTCGCCGTCGTGCTGGTCCCAGCCCATCTTGCGGGCGAGGTAGGCGTGGAGGCCGCGCTCCCAGGCTTCCCGCGCAGCCTCGGGGGCGTCCTCGGGCGGCGGCGGGATGCGGCGGACGTACTGGTCCCAGTACCGCATGTAGAGGTCCGTGCGGCGGTCGCTCTCGCGGAGGAAGTCCTCCCACCGGTGTTCGTCCCAGATGTCGTCCATCCTGAAAGTGCCGAGGAGCGAATGTCGAAGGTCGAATGTCGAAGGTCGAATGGCGGCGAAGATACCAGCGATTCGCTCTCGGGCCGGACCTGCGCCAAAAGCGCACGGCAGATTGGGGCTGGAGGCGCGTCTTCGCTACACCTTCGCACGGTATACTCCTGCCCGTCTGCCCCCCTCTTTCCCAGTAGCCCGATCAAGGTCGGGGCCTTCGACGGGGCCCACGTGGTTCGGCTTGCGACGCGCCGCTCGCTGCCGTCGGTGCCGCGCCCGGGGTGACAGGCCTCGCCGCGCCGTACCCGAACCCGACGGCAGGCGCGGCGACGGTGGCCTTCGGACTGGCCGAGCGTGCAGCGGTGCGGCTGGTGGTCTTCGACGTGCTCGGGCGCGCCGTGGCGGTCTTGGCCGAGGGCGTGTGCGAGGCGGGGCCGCACGCGGCGGCCTTCGACGGCAGCGGGCTGGCCGCCGGGACGTACCTGGTGCGGCTGGAGGCCGGCGGCGTAGTCGAGACGCAGGCGCTGACGCTGACGCGCTAGCTCGGCGCTGACGTGTTACTAGGTGGGGTAGGTGCCGAGCGCGCCTACCCCACTTTTTTGCTGTGTGATCCACCCATCCAGCGATGCGCTGAAGGTGGACGGTGGACAGGGTCTAAACCACTAGCTTCTCTCGACTGTTGCTCCTATACTTGATCTCCCCCTTACCTCTCCATCCAACCGGAGCTTCTCATGCGTCTTGCCTCGCTCTCCTCCCTCTCTGCCTTCGCGCTGCTGTTCTTTGCGCTGGCCTCCCTCCCCGCCACGGCTCAGGTGCCGGGCGTGTTCTTCGCCAACCAGGGCGAGCCGAACCAAGTCTGTACCGACGACGGCACCGGTACCCTCGCCTGCGCGCAGGTCTCGACGCGCAACGGGTTCTCGCTGAGCGCTACTGCCGGCGACTTCGACGGCGACGGCGACGACGACGTGGTGGCGGGCAGCTTCTTCCAAGCCAGCGAGCTCTGCATCAACGATGGCCCCGGCACGTTTACCTGCTCGAACCTGCCCGGCGGCAACCCGACGGTCTACGACCTCGATGCCTTCGACGCCGACGGCGACGGCGACCTCGACCTCGCGCTCGCCATCGGGTTCGGTCCCAACCGGCTCTGCACGAACGACGGCAGCGCGGGCTTCACCTGCGCGGCGTACACCACCGACGGCGAGACCTCGCTCGGCATCACGACCTTCGACGCGGACAACGACGGCGACCTCGACCTCGCTGTCGCCGAGCGCGGCAATCCCTTCGGCACGCCCGACACCTACTGCGAGAACGACGGCACCGGCGCGTTTACCTGCAACGACATCGCGCCGGACACCACCACGTACTACGCCGTCTCGGCGCTCGACGCCGACAACGACGGTAATGCCGACCTCGCCTTCGGCGGGGCCGACCTCAACCGCATCTGCCTCGGCGACGGCGCGGGCAGCTTCTCCTGCTCGACGATCCCCGGCACCGAAGACGAAAGCCGCGGCAGCGACGCCGCCGACTTCGACGGCGACGGCAACATCGACGTCGCCTTCTCGAACCTCTTCCCCGGGCCGAGCCTTGTCTGCTTCGGTGACGGCACGGGCAGCTTCTCGTGCACCGACATCGCCAACTCCGAGTTCAACGGCAACGGCCTCGCCGCCGGCGACCTCGACGACGACGGCGACGCGGACCTCGCGATTGCCGCCTTCAACCGGCCGGCACAGCTCTGCTCCAACGACGGCACCGGGCTTCTGAGCTGCTCCGACATTGCGGGCGCACCGAGCCAGCGCGGCAACGAGCCTGCGATCGGCAACTTCAGCGGCGCCCCGCTCGCCGGGGGCTTCGCCCTCACCGTGACAGCCCCCCCCTCCGTCGCACCCGGCGCAGCCCTCCCCATCGTCTACACCGTCGCCAACAACACTGGCAGCGCCGCCAGCGGTGACTTTTTCTTCACCGCTCGGCGAAACGGCAACGTCGTCGCGCAGCAGGTCGTCCAGAGCGGCACGGTCCCGGCCGGGCAGACCCTCCTCCTAGCTGCCCAGATTGCTGTCCCCTCGGCCGCGCCCGAGGGGGCCTACGAGCTCACCTTCGCCATCGGCCAGGCCTTCGGCCAGAGCGTCGACACCGAGGTGCTCACCGTCACGGTCCAGGGCGCCGCGCGGCCAGGCACGCCGGCGTGGTCGGTCATCGAGGCCACGCCGTGGACCGAGGACGGCGCGCCGGTCGCCACGGCCACGGCGGAGGTGACGGGCCTCACCGCGTACCCGAACCCGACGGCGGGCCGGGCCGAGGTGGCCTTCGCGCTGGCCGAGGCGGCGGCGGTGCGCTTGGTGGTCTTCGACGTGCTCGGCCGCGAGGTGGCAGTGCTCGCCGAGGGCGCGCGCGAGGCCGGGCCGCATACCGCAGCCTTCGACGGCAGCGCCCTCGCGGCGGGGACGTACCTCGTGCGCCTGGAGGCCGGCGGCGTGGTCGAGACCCAGACGCTCACGTTGACGCGCTAGGCTGAGGTGCCGCCAACCAGAGGTGGGGTAGGTGCCGAGCGCGCCTACCCCACTTTTTGTACGACGGCGCGCATGACGGCCGTCAGCTTGGGCTCGGCCTCGGCGGCGGCGGCGAGCACGTCGGCAATCGAGACCGGTTCGAGCGCGTCGGGGAAGCACTCGTCAGTGACGACCGAGATGGCGAGGCACCGCAGCCCTTGGTGCCGGGCGACGATGACCTCGGGGACCGTGCTCATCCCGACGGCGTCGGCCCCGACGAGGCGGAGGAAGCGGTACTCGGCACGGGTTTCGAGGTTGGGACCCTCGACGGCGACGTAGACGCCCTGCTGGAGCTTGACCGCCTGCTCCAGCGCGGCCGCTTCGGCGAGGTCCCGCAGGTCCTCGTCGTAGGGCATGCTCATGTCGGGGAAGCGCGGCCCCCAGCCGTCGTCGTTCGGCCCGACGAGCGGATTCGCGCCTTGGAGGTTGATGTGGTCCGTGACCAGCATCAGGTCGCCGCGCCGGAAGTGCGGGTTCATGCCCCCGGCCGCGTTCGAGATGAGGAGCGTCTCGACGCCGAGCGCGGCGAGGACGCGGACGGGGAAGGTGATCTCCTTCGGCCCGTAGCCCTCGTAGAGGTGGAAGCGCCCCTGCATCGCCCACACCGGCACCCCGCCGAGCCGCCCGGCGATCAGCCGCCCGTGGTGGCTCTCGACCGTCGAGAGCGGGAAGTTCGGGATCGCGTCGTACGGAACCGTGGCCTCGGCTTCAATCTCCTCCGCGAGCGCGCCGAGGCCGGTCCCGAGGATCAGCCCGATGCGGGCCTCGACGCCGGTCTGGTTGCGGATGACCGAGACGGCCTCTTCGACGTGGCGGCGGTACGTGTTCATTGGCTGATGGGGTGAAAGATGCGGGGCCGACGGGGAAGCAATCTCTTCCACTCCTCCGTTCTTCCCATCGTCCGCTCTTACTCCAGGTCTTCGAGGATGCGGCGGATGCGCTCCTTCTCGGTGGCCGGGGCCGTGGCCGGCTCGGACTCGCGGGGCTCCTCGTCCAGTTCGCCGCCGACGATGGAGCGCAGCGTCCAGGTCGGCTCAGCCTCCTCTTCCGGCTCCTCCAGCGCCACGATGGGGCGGTCGGCCTCGCGGTTGGACTCGGCCTCGGCGGCGCGCGCGTAGAGTTCGGCGTACGTCGTCTCGTCCGATACCGCCTCGTCCGACGCTCCGCCGGCGGCAGCAGGCGCGGGGACGACCGGGTCGGGTGCCGAGACCGGGTCGGGCACCGAGACCTCGTCGGCCGCCACGGGTGGCGCGGGCTCTGGCGGCGTCGGGACGGGCGTCTCGGTCTGGGGAAGCGCCGGGGGCGACACGCTCGGCAGGGCTTCGGCCGGAGCCGACGGCATGAGCTTCATAAACCCGATCGGCTTGTCGTCCTCGTGGCGGGCGAGGATTTCGAGTTCGGACATCAGGAAGTGCCGCAGGCGGGCCGTAATCTCGTCGTGGCGGTGGGCGAGCTGGGCGACCTCGTGGCGAAGCTGGTGGTGCTTCTGCCCGGCCTCCTGCGTGATCTGCTCGGCCTTGAGTTCGGCCTCCTCGACGATCAGGCGGGCGCGCTCCTCGGCGTTCGCCTGGGTCCGCTTGGCTCCCTCACGAGACGTGGCGAGGGCCTCCTGCAGCGCCTCCTCGATCTTCTCGTAGTGCGTGATCTTGCCCTCGATCTCCCGCACCCGGTCCTCGGCGCGGCGCAGGTCCTCCTGCATCTCCTCCCACTGGCGCGAGACCATCTCGGTGAAGGCCCGGACCTCGTCGGGGTCGTAGCCCCGGACCTTGCGGGCGAACTCGTGCGTGCGGATGTCGAGCGGCGTCAGCTTCATCGGAGGCGGGGTTGGGAGGGGAAGGGCTGGAGGTACGGAGGGAAGGTACGGAGGGATTTTTCGGCGTGGAGGCCTGGGGTGCGCCTGTGGCGCAGAATGGGAGGAATGGGGCGGATGGGCGGATGGGCGGATGGGCGGATGGGCGGATGGGCGGATGGGCGGATGGGCGAAGATCGTTGGCGCAGAGCGCACGGGGCTCAGTAGTTTTCGTGGTTTTGCTTGACTCCCACACTCCCACACTCCCACACTCCCACACTCCCACACTCCCACACTCCCACACTCCCACTCACTCCCTCGCCCCGAAGATCGCCGAGCCGACGCGCACCTCGGTCGCGCCTTCCTCGACGGCCACCTCGAAGTCACCGCTCATACCCATCGAGAGGCGGTCCAGCGCGACGTTGGGACTGCGCCCGCCATAGGTCTCGGCGAGGCGGCGGAGGTGACGGAACTGGGGACGGACGAGGGTCTCTAGCTCTCCGGGCGACTGCGCCGGCGACGCGAGCGTCATCAGCCCGACAACGCGGAGGTGGGCGTACGCCGCGAGACCGTCGAGGAAGCCGTGGAGCGCGTCGGGGTCGAGGCCGGACTTCGAGCTCTCGCCGGAGACGTTGACCTGGACGAAGCAGTCGAGGGCGCGGCCGGCCCGGACGGCGCGCTGGTCGATGTCCGCCGCCAGCTTCTCGCTGTCGAGCGCGTGGAACGCGTCGGCGTGGGGCAGCGCCTTGTTGATCTTGTTCTTCTGGAGCGGCCCGATGAGGTGCCACCGGACCGAACCGCCGCCGGTCTCGCCAGGGACGACTCCGGCTTTCTCCTCTAACTCCTGCACCCGGTTCTCGCCGAAGTCCGTCAGCCCGGCCTCGATCCCGGCGCGGACGACCTCGATGGGGAAGGTCTTGCTGACGGCGATGAGCCGGACGGCACCGGGGTCGCGCCCGGCCCGCTCGCAGGCGGCGTCGATGCGGGCGCGCACGGCCTCGGCGCGGGCGCGGATGTCGGCGGTCAGCGTTGGCACGTCGGCACTCATTCTCTCGTCTCGGTAGGTGGATCGCGGCGGGGCAGGTCTCGATGATACGCGGCACCAGGCCAACCCTTCCGCCGGTCACCTCTGCGATCCATCGCCTTTTCAGGCGCACGCTCGGCCCTGAATCCGCCGACGCCGCACGCCGCGCCGGACGGGCAGGCTTCTTGCCTCCGACGCCCATTCCCACCCTTCCGACCCACCACTCTGCCATGCCGTTTTCCACGCTCGCCTCCACCCTCCACACAGCCCGCACCGCGTGGCTCGAAGGCGACGCCGAGGCCTGGGCGCGCTACACCGAATGCTGCCTCCAACTCGGCGTTGAACACCGCGATGCTCCCCGAGCCAAGCACCCGTCGCAGGACGGTATTCCGCCCGCTGGGCACCGCCCCTCGGCACCCACTCCGCAGCCCGTCCGGCAATAAATCGGCTGCGGGGGCGTTGGATAGGCCGTCTGTTCGGCCGTTCAACCTGGGTCCCGATGAAGTCTTGTTTCCTGCTCGCGCTCTGCCTCTTCGCCCCCCTCGCCGCCTCGGCGCAGATCATCGTCCCGCCGCCGCGCCCGGTTCCCGTCCCTGAGCGACCCGTCGAGATGGCGGCCCTCGAGATCGACGGGCGGATCGCCGACCAGGTGGCTGAGGTCTCGGTCACGCAGACCCTCTTCAACCCGAACGACCGGCCCGTCGAGACGGAGTTTCTGTTCCCGATCCCGCCCGGCGCAGCCGTGCAGGACTTGGTCCTCGTCGCCGACGGACAGGAGCTGATCGGCGAGGTGCTTCCGAAGGACGAGGCCCGCCGCCGCTACGAGGAGATCGTCCGGCGCATGATCGACCCCGCGCTGATGGAGTACGCGGGCTACGGGCTCTACCGGACGAGCGTCTTCCCCGTCCCGGCGCGCGGCGAGAGCACCGTCCACTTCCGCTACACCGAGGTCTCGCCCCGCGAGGGCGACCGCGTGACGTTCAGCTACCCGTTCGGCCTCGCCCGGCAGCAAGCGTCGGTCGGCGAACTCCGCATCAGCCTGGCGCTCAGCGGCGATGTCGGCGCGGTCTACAGCCCCTCGCACGAGGTCGAGATCGACCGCGAGCGGCGGCGGACGCGCGTTACGTTCGAGGCCGACGACGTGCGGCTGCGGCGCGACTTCCGGCTCGTCTACGAACCCGAGGCCGAGGAAGGCCCCGTCAGCGCGACGGTCCTGAGTCACTGGCCCGAGGGGGCCGAGGACGGCTACTTCCTGCTCCTCGCCTCGCCGGACATCCCCGACGCCGAAGCCGAGGCCCTTCCCAAGACCGTCGTCTTCGTGATCGACCGCTCGGGCTCGATGGCCGGGCGCAAGATGGAGCAGGCCCGCGACGCCCTCGCCTTCGTGCTGAACAACCTCGGCGACGACGACCTCTTCAACGTCGTCGCCTACGACGACCGGGTCGAGGTCTTCGAGCCCGAGCTGCAGCGCTACTCGGCCGGCAGCCGCGACGCGGCGCTCGACTTCGTGGACGGCCTCCGACCCGGCGGCTCGACGAACATCGACGGCGCGCTCGGCGAAGCCCTCGGCCTGATCCCGGAGGACGGCAACCCAGCCTACGTCCTCTTCCTCACCGACGGCCTCCCGACGGCCGGCGAGACCGGCGAGGGCGCGATCGCCCTGAACGCCGAGCGCGCCAACGGAGCCGACGCCCGCATCTTCTCGTTCGGGGTCGGCTACGACGTGAACGCTCGCCTCCTGGAGCGTCTCGCCGCGGCGAGCGGCGGGACGACGGAGTACGTCCGCCCCGAGGACGACCTCGAAGCGAGCGTCGCCGGGCTCTACAACCGTCTCACGAGTCCCGTCCTCTCTGACCTCGCCATCGACTTCGACGGGACGCGCATCAACCGCGCCTATCCCCGCGACCTGCCCGACCTGTTCGAGGGCAGCCAGATCGTCTGGGCCGGGCGCTACACGCGGGGCGGCGACGTAACCATCCGCCTCGCGGGCCGCGCCGGGGACGACGAGCGGGCGGTAACCGTCCGCGCCAACCTCGCGGAGGAGGGCGACCGCACGCGCGCTGACTTCATCGAGCCGCTCTGGGCCAGCCGACGCGTCGCCGCTCTCCTGGAGCAGATCGACCTCGACGGGCAGAACGAGGAGCTGGTGGACGAGCTCGTCGCGCTCTCGACGCAGTACGGGATTCTGACGCCCTACACCTCGTTCCTCGCCGAGGAGGACGCGGTCTTCGCCTCGCGCGAGGAGCTGCAGAGGCAAGGCCGCCGCGGCCTGGAGATGATGGACGAGACGAGCGGGGCCTCGGGCGTTGGGCAGCGGGCGATGCGGTCGGCGATGGCGTCGGCCCCGCAGGCCGAGGCCGAGGCCGTCGCCTACGACGCCGAGGGCAACGCGCGGCGCGTCGAGACCGTGCAGAAGGTCGGCACGCGGGCGTTCTACCAGCGCGGCGACCTGTGGGTCGATGCAGGCTTGCTGGACGCCGACCCCACCGAGGCGATGGAGGTCGAGCAGTTCTCGGACCGCTTCTTCGCGCTCGCCCGCCGCCTCGCGCCCGAGCAGATGATCTACCTGACCCTCCGCGAAGACGTGCTCGTCGAGGTCGACGGCCGGGCTGTGCTGATCCGGGCGGTGGAGGGCTGACGCTGGCATAGTGCCGACCCGTAGGGACGAGGTGTGCCTTGCCTCCACACGCGCGGGTGGCGATGGGTACAGTACCTTCGCTGCTCGCTTCGCTCACCGTCTCACTGCCCCATGCCTGACCTCGCTGCCTTTCTCGATCCCCTCGACGCCCGCCGGGCCGAGTTTCTCGCCGGCCTCGACTCGATCCCGCCGGAGCAGCTCGGCCAGGCACCCACCTCGAAGGCGTGGTCGCCACTCGGCATCGGCGAGCACCTGCTGATCGTCGAGCGCGGCCTGGGGCACGTCGCGGGGCGGCAGATCGAGAAGGGCGAGGGCCGGAAGCGGTTCGGCGAGCCGTCGGCGAAGTCGGTGGACGGCCTCGTCCGGGCGATGCGCACCCCGTCGAAGTTCAAGGTCCCCGACGGCGTCGGGATCGAGCCGACCGGCGAGGTGAGCCTGGGTGAACTCCGGCAAGCGTGGGGCGAAGCGGGCGCGCAGTGGCACCGCGTGGCCGAGACGCTGCCGCCTGACCTGGCGGACGAGGGGCTCGTGATGCATGCGGTCGCCGGGCCGATGACGATCGCCCAGACGCTCCGCTTCCTCGAAGCCCACATCGAGCACCACCAGCACCAACTCGTGCGGACCGTCCGCGCCCTCAGCGCGCGAGCCGCGTAGCGGTCGAGTTCGGCTGCACCGAAGCGCTACGTCTCCACTTCGAGACGAGCAGGCCGCGCCGGCTTACTGCCCGCCGGCTTCTTGGCTTTTTTTGCGACCGGCGCAGGCACCTTTTTCGGCTTGAGGCCCGGCGGCCGGGCGGGCACACCGTTTGGCTTTGCCCCGGCTGGGGCGGGCGCTTTCTTTGGTTTGGCACCGGGGGGACGGGCGGGCGCGCTGCGCTTCGGCTTCTCGGCGGCAGGCTTCGCCGCTTTTTTCGGCTTGGCGCCGGGCGGACGGGTCGGAACGCGCGCTTTCTGGGCGGCTGGGCCGGGGGTCTCGTTCTTCGGCGTGGGCGGTTTCTTCGGTTTGGAGCCGGGAAGTTTGGCAGCCATGCCGTGCTTCGGCTCTTCGGCGGCGGGCGCGGGGGCCTCCTCCTCCGGCTCGGGGTCGTCGTCCCACGCGGCGATGGTTTCGAGGACGGCCTCGACGATGGTGTCCTCGGGGACGGTGCGGATGATCTCGCCGTGCTTGAACAGGTGCGCCCGCCCGCGCCCGAGCGACACGCCGAGGTCGGCCCCGGCGGCCTCGCCCGGGCCGTTGACCGCGCAGCCCATCAGCGCCACGTTGAGGTCCTTCTCGAAGTTCGCCTTCTCAACCGCCGCCTCGACCTCCTCCACAATCGAGATCAGGTCGCCCGCGAGGCGGCCGCAGGTCGGGCACGCGATGATGTTGACGCCGGGGCGGCCGAGTCGGAGCGACTTCAGGATGCGGTGCCCGACCTTGACCTCGTGGATCGAGTCGGCCGAGAGCGAGACGCGGATCGTGTCCCCGATGCCGTCGGCGAGCAGGCTGCCGATGCCGATGGAGGACTTGATCGTGCCGGACTCGAGCGAGCCCGACTCGGTGACGCCGAGGTGGAGGGGGTAGTCGGTGCGCTCGGCGAGGAGTCGGTAGCTCTGGATCATGAAGAACACGTCCGAGTGCTTGACCGAGATCACGAGGTCCTCGAACCCGACGCGCTCGCAGACCTCGACGTGCCGCATCGCGGACTCGAAGAGCGCCTCGGGCTGCGGGTAGCCGTACTTGTCGAGGATGTCCTTTTCGAGCGAGCCCGAGTTGACCCCGATGCGGATCGGGACGCCCTTCTCCTTCGCCGCCAGCAGCACCTCGCGCTCCCACTCCGCCTTGCCGATGTTGCCGGGGTTGATCCGCACCTTCGCCACGCCCGACTCGATGGCCTTGAGCGCGTACTTGTAGTTGAAGTGGATGTCAGCCACGACGGGCACTGGGCTGCCGTCGGCGACCTCGGCCAGGGCGTCGGCATCCTCCGGGCGCGGGACGGCGATGCGGACCACGTCGGCCCCGGCCTCGGCGAGGCGGGTGATCTCAGCCACGCACTTCTCCACGTCGTGCGTCTTCCCCGTTGTCATCGACTGGACGGAGATCGGGGCGCCGCCCCCGATCTGGACGGGGCCGACGTGAACGGCGCGGCTGATACGGCGGGGACGCTCCATCTGAGAGGGATGGGTGTGCGGCAAACTACGGCGCTCATACTAAGCGCGCGGGCGCGGGTTCGGGTTCAACCGTTAATATTCCGCTACTCTACCGGCTCCGGGGTACGGAAGAGGTCGGCGCAGGCGGCGAACTGGGCCGCGGCCCCGACGAGCACGAGGCGGTCCCCGGCCTCGACGTGGAAGTCGCCCGCCGGGCTGCCGATGGTCTCGCGGCCACGCCGGACGGCGAGGACCGTCAGGCCGTGCCGGCGCCGGAGGGCGAGGTCGGCGAGCGTCGCGCCGGCGGCGGGTGCCCCGGCGCGCACGGCGACGGCGCGGGTGTGGAGGCCCTCTTCGTCGAGGCCCTGGAGCACCATCAGGTGCGCCTCCTGGATGCTCCCGCGCAGCACCTCGTAGTCGCCCGCCCGGACCAGGCTCACCTGGCGGGCGACCTCGTCCGGCGGCACGAAGTACGACCCGAGCACCTGGCTGAAGAGCCGCACCGTCGTCTCCAGCTCCTCGGGCACGACGACGTCGGCCCCGGCCTCGTGGAGCGGCTCTACGTCCGCGATGAAGCGCGAGCGGACGATGATCTGGAGTGTCGGGTTGTGGTAGCGGGCGAGGCGAATGGCACGCTCGGTCGCCGTCCGGTCGTTGATGGCGACGACGCACACCTTCGCGCGCTCGACGCCGACGGTCTCCAGGAGGTGGTGCCGCCCGATGTCGCCGTAGAAGGCCTCGAACCCGGCCTCTTGCGCGGCCTCGACGTTCTCCGGGTTGAGGTCCACCACCACGAACGGGATGCCGGTGTTGTGGAGGACGCGCCCGAGCCGCTGCCCGGCCGGGCCGTAGCCGACGACGATCGTGTGGTCCTCCATCTCGACCTCGGCCTCGACGGTCTCCGGCGCGGACCCCGGCCAGCGGCGCCCGAGGCGCTCGCCGAGGCGCGGCCCGGCGGCGAGCAGAAACGGCGTCAGCAGCATCAGCACGACCGCCGTCGCCACGAACAGCTGCTCCCCGTCAGCCCCGAGCCCGCCCGGGGTCAGCCCGAACCGGTTGCCTTCGAGCACCAGGACGAACGAGAACTCGCCGATCGGCGCGCGCGCGAGCGCGACCGCTGTCGCCGTCCGCGCGGGCCACTTCAGCACGAGGACGGCGAGCGCGACGAGCAGCGCCTTAATCGCGAACACGCCGACGACTGCCGCGAGCACGAGGCCCAGGTTCGCCGCGACGAACCCGACGTCGAGCAGCATCCCGATCGAGACGAAGAAGACGGCGTTGAAGACGGTCTGGAGCGGGAGCACGTCCGCGACGGCCGCCTCGGCGTAGTGGCTCTCCGAGACCACGAGGCCCGCGAGGAACGCGCCGAGCGCGAGGCTCACCCCGGCGAGGCTCGTCAGCCACGCCGTCCCGAAGCACACCGCGACGACGGCCAGCAGCAGCAGCTCGGTCCGCCGCGTCTTCGCCAGCCGGTCGAGCATCCACGGAATCGCGCGCCGCGCCCCGACGAGCACGAACGCCACGACGAGCGCCGCCTTGCCGAGCGCCCACGCCGTGTCGAGCGCCGAGCCGCCGGCCCCGGCGAGGGTCGGCACGAGGAGGACCATCACGACGACCGCGAGGTCCTGGAAGATGAGGACCGCGAGCGTGAGCCGTCCCGGCGGGGTGTCTGTCTCGGCGCGCTCGGCGAGGAGCTTCAGCACAATTGCCGTCGAGGACAGTGCGACGAGGAAGCCCGTGAAGACCGCCGGCCCGACCTCGACCCCGAGCGCGGCGAGCAGGCCCGCCACGAGCGCCGTCGTCCCGAGCGTTTGCACGCCGCCGCCGAGGAAGATCGCCCGCCCGATCCGCGCCAGCTTCTCCAGCGAGAACTCAACGCCGATCGTGAACAGCAGCAGGATCACGCCGACCTCGGCCGCCTGCCGGACGAAGTCGCCGTCATCCACCAGCCCGAGCGCCCCTGGCCCGACGAGCACCCCGGCCAGCAGAAACCCGACGATCGGGACGAGCCGGAGGCGGTAGCAGAGGTAGGCGATCCCGACGCTCGCTACGAGCAGGATGGCGACTTCGCGGAGAAACGGGAGCGTGACGGCGAGCGGCATCGGACGTAGGGTGCGGCTGCGGGAAAGGTAACCGCCCGTGCCCTGCTGAGACAGTACCTCTGTCTCGTCGGTGTCGCCGGGCGGAGCCGGTCAGAAGATGATCTGTCCCTGGAGGACGACGAGGTGGGCGTTGTCGAGGACGTCGCTCGTGCGGAAGTGGTAGGCCAGCGTCAGGCGGGCGCGGTGGTACGGAGCGCCGCGGGCTGCGCTGGGGCTGTAGCTGAGGCCGGCGGTGAGGAAGTCGTCGCCGGAGCGGTCCGTGTCGTTCCAGTAGCGCTCGGCGCGGGCGAAGGCTTCGCCGTAGCCGAAGACCCGGACGGCCCCGAAGGCCGAGAGACCGGCCTGGTCCTGCGAGCCGTCGCCGTCGTCGTCGTAGCGGAGCGCGATCGCGTCGAGCTTGAGGCGGACGGGCTGGCTGCCGGGCGAACCGCCCCAGTAGACGTGTGCGCCGCCGCTCGTGTAGTCCCGGCCGCCGGCCCCCCGGTCGGTCCGGTCGGGGTTGGCCCCGTTGAAGCCGCCGTAGACGCCGACCTCGACGCCCGACCCCGGCTCGTAGATCGCGACCGAGGAGAGGGCCAGCCCCGGCGTCTCCGCGCCGTTGACCACGTCGTCGCCTGAGATGCCCTCGCGGAAGTTGTTGGTCCCGCGCTGGAACGTGCCGAAGCCGTTGTGGACCGCCAGTGAGAGCGTCGTCCGGTCACCGGCGTAGGTGACGTCGGCCCCGAGGTCACGGCCGTCGCCGCCGAGGGTGCCGGCGAGCCAGCGCTCGTCGATGGCGGCGCGGTCCACGGCGTCGATGAGGAAGTAGGGGGTGAGGATGCCGCCTGCGGGCTGGGCGATGGGGAAGTAGCCGACGCGCGCCTGGACCTGCTTAGTGAGGTTGGCGAACGCGAAGAGGTCCACGCTCTCAATCGACCCCGAGCCGCCCTCGACGTCGTACTCGACCCCGCCGAGGTCGCGGTAGAGGACGCGGGCCTGGATGCGGGCGCGGCGGAGGCCGAAGCCGTAGCGAGTCTCGTCCTCGGCGTTCTCCTCGACGCCGACGCTCGAGCGCGGTTGGACGCCGCCGGCGAGGTCGAGGCGGAGGTCATTGCCGAGCGAGAGTTGGGCGGTCGCGGCGGGCGCGGCGAGGAGCAGGGCAGCGGTGGCAAGAGCGAGGCGGCGTGCGGCGGGTAGAAGAGGCATGGGAGGGGCAAGAATAGAGCGGCGGCCTGAAGCCTAGTGCCCCAGGCCGCCGCGGTGAAACGGGCAACACAGGCCGCCGTTAGTTCGCGCTGAACGGGAGCGAGCTGTGGTGGAGCACGATCTCCAGGTCGCCGTTCCGGTCTTTAGCGTAGCCGAAGGTGTACTCGACCTTCGTCTCGCCGCCGTCGGTGCCGGTGAAGAAGTAGTTCCCCATGGCCATAGCCATGTCACCGTTTTCGGAGATGACGGTGCCTTCGTTCTCCCAGCGGACGTTGGTGTACGGCGCGATGGCGAAGCCGCCGTCCTCGGTCCCATCGGTCCCGACGAAATAACTCAGCGCCCCGGCGAAGTCCCCACGGAACTGGTCCTCGGCGGCGAGGGTCGGCTTGAAGAGGATGGTCTGGTTGGCTCCGTAGGCGTAGTGCGTCAGGATGTGGTCCATGGCACGGGCGCGGAAGTCGCCGCCGTTGGTGTAGACCTGACCGATGGAGACGATGCCTTCACCCCAGGCCTGCTGGGCGGCTTCGACTTCGGCCATCGTGATCGGGTCGTGGTTCATTCCCTGAGCGGCGGCGGGCGCAGCGAAGAGAAACGCAGCGAGCGTGAGAGCTAAGAGGTGTCGCATGTTAGTACCTGTTAGGTTAGGTGTGAGGTGTAGAAAGGCGTGGGCAGCTAGCCCACGTTGTGCTCCGCAGCCGTTTCCCGGTCGGGACCATGCTCCTTATCGGGCCGAAGCGGAGATAGCGAAGTCGTGTCAGGAGAGGACACGTCGGAGGGGCGAAAGAGCGCGAGCACGCGGCGCTCGATCTGCTCCTTGAGGTTAGCCCGGAGCGCGTCGGGGCCGTCGCCGAGGTACATCGCGTGGACGTAGAGCGTCCGGCGGTCGGGCGAGACGTCGAGCGAGAGCGTGCCGGGCGTGAGCGAGATGAGGTTGGCGAGCGTCGTCATCTCGAGGTCAGTCTGGGCGTCGAGCGGGACGGCGACGATCCCCGGCTGCGCGCGGAGGCGCGGCGTGAGTACGTCGAAGGCCACGCGCACGCTCGACAGCAACAGCTCCCACACGTAGAACGCGGCGAAGGCGAGGCCCCGCCACAGCCCGGCGTAGTACCCCGACGCCCCGAAGGCGGGGCGCGCGAGCAGCAGCACGAGGTAGCCGAGCGCGAAGCCCGCCGCGAGCGTCACCGGCTCGAACGAGCCGCTCACCGCCGCCCACAGCAGCGCCAGCAGGATGTTGAGCAGGAAGAGCTTCATGGTGAGAGGTGAGAAGGGAGGCCGGCCGACTCGCCCAGCACAGCATCGATGTAGGCCGCCGGGTCGAGCAGGGCCGCAGCAGCGTCGGTGGCGAAGGCGAAGAAGGGCTCGGCCCAGAGGCCGATCACGAGCGTGAGCACCGCCAGCGCCGCCACCGGACTCGCCATCAGCACGACGCCGCGCGCCGACCGAGGTGCGAGTCCGTCAGCCAGTGGCTTCCAGAACGCCCCATTCCAGATTTTGGTCATCGAAAAGAGCGTTAAAACGCCGACCACGAGCGCGACCGCCACGATCCCCCACGCCTGCGCGTCGAGGCCGGCCTTGATCAGGATCAGCTTCGCCCAGAACCCCGAGAGCGGCGGGAAACCCGCCAGCGAGAACGCCGGGACGATGAACAGTACCGCCAGCCACGGGTGCGCCCGGTAGAGCCCACCGAGATTGTCTAGCTCGAACGACCCGACGAGCCGCTCGGCGAGGCCCGCGACGAGGAATAGGTTCGCCTTGACGATGATGTGGTGGACGATGTAGAACACCGCCCCGACGAGCGCGAGCGGGGTGAAGAGCGCGAGCCCCATCACCATGTACCCGATCTGGCTCACGATGTGGAAGCTCAGAATCTTGCGCACGTCCGACTGCGACGCCGCGCCGAGCACGCCCGTCACCATCGTCAGCCCCGCCACCCAGAGCAGGATCGTGTGGGTCCACCCGATGTCCTGGGTGAAGAGGAGCGTGAACGTGCGAATCAGCGCGTAGACCCCAACTTTGGTCAGCAGCCCGGCGAAGATGGCGGCGACCGCGATCGGCGGGGTGTGGTACGACGCCGGGAGCCAGAAGAAGAGCGGGAAGACGGCCGCCTTGATCCCGAAGGCGATCAGGAAGAGCATCGAGACCGCTGTCACGAGGCCGGGCGCGTCGGTCTCGGCGAGGCGGAGCGCGAGGTCGGCGAAGTTGAGGGTCCCCGCGATGCCGTAGAGCATCCCAATCGCCGCGAGGAAGCACAGCGACCCGACGAGGTTGACAAAGACGTAGACGACCGCGCCCCGCACCTGCGCCCGTTCGTTGCCCAGCACGAGGAGGACGAACGACGAGATCAACAGCACCTCGAACCAGACGTAGAGGTTGAACAGGTCGCCCGTCAGAAACGTCCCGCAGACGCCCATCAGCAGGACGTGGTAGAGCACATGGTAGTGGAAGCGCTCGCGCTCGGGATCGACCGAGGCCAGCGAGTAGACAATCGCGGCGAGGCCGACGATCGCCGTGATGAGCACCATCACCGCGCCGAGGAGATCGGCCACAAGCGTGATCCCGAACGGCGCGGCCCACGCCCCGACCTGGAGCGCCTGCACGCCGTCCTCGACGATCCCGGCCATCAGCACGCCGGCCGCGACGAGCAGGGCGACGGCACCGGTGACGCTCACCACGCGCTGCGCCGCCAGCGACCGCCGCGCCAGGAGCGCAAGCGTCGCCGTGGCGAGCGGGATCAGGACCGGCAAGACGAGAAGCCAGCTCATCGGGCTACGGGTTCGGGGAGGGCAGTGGTTGGTTCGGCGATCTGCGCCTGAACCCAAGGGGGCGGCTCCGGCGCGGCGGCTTCGCTGCCGAGGTCTTCCGGCCCGAGCGCGTCGGTCTCGACGGTGCCGAGCGTGACGAAGCTGCGGTAGACGAGCACCAGCGCGAACGAGATCAGCCCGAACCCGATCACGACCGCCGTCAGCACGAGCGCTTGCGGCAGCGGGTTCGCCACGGCCACGAGCGGGGCGACCTCGCCCGGCGCCACGAGCGGCGGGGCGAGGCGCTCGACGCGGCCCATGCTGAAGACGAGCAGGTTGACCGCGTTCGAGAGCAGCACGAGGCCGAAGATCATCCGCAGCATGTTGCGCCGCAGGATCAGGTAGACCCCGGCCGCGAACAGGACGCCGGTCAGAAGGGCAAGGAGCGTTTGCATGGAGTTGATGCTGCGTGACCCGTGATGCGTGAGGATGCCGAGGGGACATCACGCATCACGAATCACGCATTGAAGCAGTCGAGGCCGGGCGCGGCTGGGCGCGCTCCAGGGCCAGGATGATGGTGAGCGTGAAGCCGATCACGACGAGGAAGACGCCGATGTCGAACAGGAGCGGCGTCCCGAGCTTGAGCGGCTCCAGGGCCGCACCGAGCTTGAGCGAGACCCACTGCCCGGTCATAAACGCCTCGCCCGAGAAGAGCGCGAACAGCCCGCTCACGAGGGCGATTGCCAGACCGACGCCGAGCAGCCCGCGCGGGTCCACGCGCAGCAGCCGCCGCATCGCGTCCTCGCCGAAAGCCATCAGGTAGAGCGCGAACGCGCCCGCCGCCATCAGCCCGCCGATGAAGCCGCCGCCGGGCTCGTTGTGGCCGCGCCAGAGCATGAAGAGCGACGCCAGGAACAGGAGCGTGATCAGAAACCGCGTCGCCGTGCGCAGGATGAGCGAGCCGCCCACGTCGAGGCGCGGCAGGCCCGGCACCGCGCCGCCGAGGACGAGGACGTGCGCCCCCAGCGCCGCGACGGCCAGGACCGTGACCTCGCCGAACGTGTCGAGCGCCCGGAAGTCGACCAGGATGACGTTGACGAGGTTGCGGCCGAAACCGTCGGGGACGCTGCGCTCGGCGTAGAAGGCCGACACCGAGGCGTCGAACGGCAGTCCGGTGATGGCGAGCGAGAGCGTGGTCACGAGCAAGCCTGCACCGACGGCGAGCAGTCCGCTCGCCCAGCGCCCCACGTCTGTCCCGCCGCGCTCGGCCCGCAAGAGCGGCAGGTGAAGCAGCACAAGCAGAATGATGACCACGATCAGCGTCTCGACGAGGAGCTGCGTCATCGCCAGGTCCGGCGCGCCGAGGCCCAGGAAAAGGAGCGCCACGCTGAACCCGACCACGCCGAGCGCCGCGACGGCCAGCATCCGCGAGCGCGCAAACACCGTTGCCCCCGCACTGAGCACGATGAGGAGAGCGAGCGCCCACTCGTGCGGCAGCAGCTCGTCCCACGCCGCCCCGAACGATGCGAAGACCTCGGGGTAGCGCGCGGCCAGCGTCACGCCGGGCAGGAGCACGACCGCCGTGAGGAGCCAGACGAGGTAGCCGCGCAGGCTGCCGTTCTGGAGCACCCGCGTCTGCCACCCCGCGAGCGCGAGCGTGCCGTCGAGCAGGCGTTCGTAGCCGCGCTCGGGCCCAACGCGCGCGAGCCCGTCGAGGCGGGCGAGCGCGCCGCGCACGCGGTCCCACTGCCAGTAGGCGAGCACGCCGAGGGCGACGGTAAGAATGCTGAGGTAGAGCGCCGTCCCCAGCCCGTACCACAGCGCCAGCGTGATCTCGGTCGAGAACCCCAGCGTCGCCGTCACGGCGCTGTCGACGAGCGCGGCGGGTAAGAGGGACGGGAAGAGGCCAAAGACGAGGCCGACGAGCGCGAGCACGAGCGGGCCGATCCACATCGAGGGCGGGGCTTCATGCGCGTCCTTCGGCGTCGGCTGGAGCGCCCCCCAGAACGGCCGGAGCACGACGATCCCCGCCGCCGCAATCGTCAGCGCGTTCGCCACGACCGCCGCGCCGGGCAGGAGGACGTCAGCCCCATCGAAGCCGAGCTTGGCTTTGTAGGCCAGCTCTTTCCCGATGAACCCGAAGAGCGGCGGCACGCCCGCCATCGACAGGCCCGCGAGCCCCGCCGCGCCGAAGGTGAGCGGCATCGCCCGGCGCAGCCCGCCCAGCGACAGCACCTCGCGCGTCCCGGCCTCGTGGTCGACCGTCCCGGCGACCATAAACAGGGCCCCCTTGTAGAGCGCGTGGACGAGCAGGAACACGACCGCCGCCTTGATACTCGCCTCGAACGACAGCCCGACGAGCAGCGTCAGCGTGCCGAGCGCGGTCACGGTCGAGTAGGCGAGGACTTTCTTGAGGTCGGTCTGCCGCAGCGCCCACACCGCGCCGACGAGCATCGTCGCCGCGCCGGCGACCGAGAGCGTGACCGTCCACAGCGCGGTCCCGCCGAGCGTGCTGTCGAGCCGCATCAGGAGGTAGACGCCGGCCTTGACCATCGTCGCCGAGTGGAGGTAGGCGCTGACCGGCGTCGGGGCCGCCATCGCGTTCGGCAGCCAGAAGTGGAACGGGAACTGCGCGCTCTTGGTGAAGCAGCCGAGCGCGACGAGCGCGAACGCCGCCGGGTACAGCGCGTGCGCCCGGACGGCCTCGGCGTTCGCCAGGATCTCGCGCATGTCGAACGTCCCCCCGCCTATCGACCCGAGCAGGAGGAAGCCCGCCAGAAGCGCGAGGCCGCCGCCGCCGGTCACGAGGAGCGCCTGGAGCGCGGACTTCCGCGACTCCTCAACCTCGTGCTTGAACCCGATCAGGAGGTACGACGAGAACGAGGTCAGCTCCCAGAAGACGAAGAGGGCGATCAGGTTGTTCGACAGCACGAGGCCGAGCATCGCGCTCATGAACAGGAGCAGGGCGAGGTAGAACCGCCCCAGGTCGCGGTGGCCCTTCAGATAGCCACCGGCGTAGACCACGACGAGCGTCCCGAGCCCAGTGATGAGGAAGACGAACAGCAGGCTCAGCCCGTCGAGGTAGAACGCGAGGTCCACGCCGAACGTCGGCACCCAGGGCGTCGTCTCGGCGAGGCCGCCGGTCGCCAGCACAGCCGGCGCGAGGCTCGCGAAGTAGGCCAGCAGCCCGAGCGGCACGAGCGCCAGCACCCACCCCGCCCGGTCGCCGAGGGCGCGGTGCGCGAGCGGGGCCGCGAGGGCGACCGCGAAGCTGAGGAGGAGAATGGTGAGCATGGGCTGTCGACTATGAGCGGTCGTCTACCTGTGGGGCCGGACGCTCGCGGCGGCGGTCGTCGGCTAGTTCGTCGAGGCCCGTGTTGTGCCAGAGGTGCGCGGTGCCGCTTCGGTAGGCCGCCCGGCCGATGACGTGGGCCGAGATGGGAGCCGTCAGGAAGAGGAAGGTGACGGTGGCGAGCGCGCGAACGGTGACGCCGGCGTCCTCGTAGGCCACGGTCACGGCCAGCATGAGCAGCGCCGCGCCGAGCGTGCCCGCCTTCGTGGCCGCGTGCATCCGCATAAGCAGGTCAGGCATCCGCACCAGGCCGAGGGCCGCGACCAGCATGAACGCGGCTCCGGCGAGCACGAGGGCGGTCGTTACGAGGTCAGTCACGGTCCGTCGGTGGGGTGGCGGGCGGGGGCGTTTCTTCCTGCGCGTCGATGAAGCGGGCGAAGGCGACCGTCGCCAGGAACGCGATGAGGGCGAGCACGAGCGCCGCGTCGAGGTAGGCCGTCACACCGGAGGCGAGCGTCCACAGCGCGATCACGCCGACCGCGAGGTAGGCGATCATGTCGAGCGCGACGACGCGGTCGGGCAGGCGCGGCCCGAGCACGAGCCGGACAAAGACGAGCACAAAGGCCAGACCGACGAGCACGGAGCCGACAGCGACAGGCCAGGGAAGCGTAGACATGGCGTAGAAGAGAGGCGGATGCAATCTACGGATAGGCGGCGTAGCAAACCGGTGGACATTGCTCACCCCAGCGCTTCTCGGGGACGAGTCCCACGAGCGTGTCTCCGATGCGGTGCGTGGCACCGCTTGGACCGCCGAAGGAGACGGTCGTTATCGGTTTCGAGGCCAGCCCGCTCACCCGAGGCAGCTTCTCCACCCCAGGCGTACCGGGGATGAGGACGCGGGGCCTTCCCGCGGAGGTATCCCGGATGCGGCGCTCGCAGGTGTGCCGAGCTGGCGCGGCCACCGGGAGCTGGAGGAGGCGGCGCGGGTGAAAGGAAGAGGTGACTACGCAAAGCGCGGGGCGCGTTCGAGCGGAACGCAGCGGGCCGCCATCCATCTAGCCTGCCCGCACACGGAGTGTGCCGGAGGCGAGATCAGTGTGCTGCAGTGCGCGGTCATCGCGGGGGGAGACTTGTCTGAGGGGGCGGCTCGGACGCCCGCCCACGCGGCCCTGTTTCGGGCCGGAGGTGCTGCGAAGGGGATTTCACACGGTGCGGCCGCCCACCAGGCGCAGCCGCGCCCCGTCGAGCGAGTCCGGCTTCGCCACGAGCGTCACCTCGTCGCCCCGGTAGAGCACGGTGTGACCGCTCGGCACGACGCTGCTCCCACCGCGCCCGACCTCCAGCACGAGCACATCGAGCGGGAGGCGGAGGTCGCGCAGCGGCAGGCCTTCGAGTTCGGGGTTCGAGAGGCGCATCTGCTCGACCGACCGGTCCGCGTCGCGGTGCAGCAGCAGGGCCGTGGCCTGGGGCACGCGCACCGCCTGCTCCAGCAGGGTGACGATCGCCGTGGCGGGGTCGATGACGAACGCCCCGACGAAGAGGTAGCCTGTGATGGTCGGGAGGCGCAGCCACTTGGACCCCTCCGATCAGGTACGAGGCGAGGCAGATGAGGGCGAAGGCGACCGCGTACTCCAGGGTCTGCATGGTGGTGGGCTAGGGGACGCTGCGCTGCGCACGCTCGGCGCGGAGACGGTCGAAGAGGACTTGCTGCTCGGTGCCGGGCGGGACGTCCCACGGGCTCGCCGGAAGCGCGACCGTGTTGACGTGCGGGCCGCGCGGCGTGCGGACAAAGCGCTGCGGGCGGCCCTCCGGCTCGAGCCCGTCACCGAGGACGAGGACAGTCGTGCCCTGGCGGGTGACGTTTTGGGCCGCGTCGCGGGTCCAGCCGTCAGCCCAGTCGTAGATCCACTTCGCGTCGGCGGCGATGAGCCGGACGCAGCCGTGCGAGGCGGGCGCGCCGGTCGGCATGGTGTACTGGTGGACGTGGAAGCCGCGCGTGCGGTGGAAGTTGAACACCCAGCGCATCAGCCACTCCTCGCCGGGCGGGCTCTCGGAGGAGATGCGCTCCTCGACCTGCCAGTTGAAGTTGTAGCGCCCGCCGGGGGTCCGCGAGCCGGGCGCGCCGGTGTTGACCACGCCCCACCGCTTCAGGCGGCCGTACTCGTAGGCCGCCCACGCCTGCACCTCCTTGTCGATCACGAACAGCTTGTCCAACTCGGCCCCGCCCTCGTAGCGGCGCGGGAACGGCGCGTAGGCGCGCATGTCGAGGTCCACGCGGCTCGGGACGATGAGCGTGTCGCCGGTGCGGAGTTCCTGGACGCGGACGTAGTTGATGAACTCGATGAGCGGCAGGAGGTCGCGCCCGCGCCGCACGTCGCCGTCGCCGATAGCTTTGTAGAACCGGTGCCGCGCCCAGACCGAGTTGCCCTCGGGGTCGCTGAGCACGTGGTAGCGGTACGTCACCTCGGGGATGTCGCCGAGGTCGCTCTGGCGGCTGTAGAGGAGCGCTTCGAGGTCGTCCTGGTCGTAGGTGCGCCCGTAGCTGCTCTGCGCCAGGGTCGGAACGGCGCAGGTTAGGATGCCCAGGAGGCAGAGGGTGAGGCGAAGCGAGGCGTGTGTCATCGGAGGCGTGAGCTAGCAGGCGGCCTGGTACGCCCTCGCCCCGGCCTTCGGTTCTCCCTGAGGCCCAGTAGGGCTCGGCGTGGAGTGAAGGGAAGGTCGGGAGGGAGAAGCTGTTTTCGAGCGTGCTGCACCGCTGCTCCCTCCTTGCCCTCCCAACTCTCCACGCCGGGAAACCCCCATGCGCTCACTCCGCCTCGCGCCACCGGAGGCGCGCCACGACCGGGCGGTGGTCCGAGAACTCCACGTCCGGGACGTGCGCGGCCACCACGTCCCACGCCGGACCGGCCAGCACGAAGTCGATCCGCACGAGCGGGCGGTCGGCGCGGTAGGTGCCGCCCCACCCCGACCCGGCCAGGCGGAAGGCATCGGTGCGGCCCTCGGCGAGCCGGCGGTAGGTCCAGTTGTCGGGCGTCGCGTTGAGGTCGCCCGAGAGCAGCACCGGCAGCGTCTCGGCCTCGACGCTCGCCAGGACCTGCTCTACCTCGTCGGCGCGGCGCTGATACGCCCTCCGGTAGCGCTCGAGGAACGGCAGCCACATCTCCGCCTCGACCGTGTCCAGGCGCACGTCCCACGGCTTCGCCGCCCCGAACGAGCGGAGGTGGAGGTTGTAGTGGACGCCCTCACGCCCTTGCCACCGGAAGTGGGTGCGGACGTAGCGCGAAGCCCCCTCGTCCTCAGGTCCCCGTGCCAGCACCTCCTGGCTCTGCTCCAGCACGGCGAAGTCGCCCGGCGCGTCGAGGCGGACAAGCAGCGGCAGTTCGGTTTCCCAGTCCGGGGGGATCGCGAGCCGGTAGCCGAGGGAGTCGACAGCAGGCTGCACGTAGGAGGCGATGACGGGTCGGTACGGCGGGCGGCGGGCGTGCTCGGCCCCGGCCTCTTGCAGCGCCACGAGGCCCGGCTGCTCGGCGGCCAGCAGGGCTGCCACGTCGGCCGTGAGCTGCTCGGCGCTGTCGCCGTAGCGCGGGGCGTTGAGCGTCATCACCGTGAGGTCGCCCGGCGCGGGCGCGGCGCGGGCCTCCAGCCGCTCCAGCGGCACGAGCCGGACGGCCAGCACGGCCAGCGCGGCCCCGTGGAGCACCGCCCAGCCCCAGCGCTTCTGCGCCACCAGCAGGACCGTCAGCCCAACCAAGGCGAGTGCGAACAGGGGCAGACCGACCGCTACCGGCGCAGGCCACCAAAAAACCCGTGGGTCCACGTAGGCCGCCGCCCACCCCGCCGCCGCCAGCCCGAGCACCAGGCCGTCGAGCAAGGCGAACAGGAACCAGAGGGTGCGGCGCACGGCAGTCGGGCGTGGACGAGGAATACGACGGAAGATCGGAAGATCGCGGGACTCGTCGCGCCTCGCTTCCGCTCTGCCCCGCCTACGCGTCCTAGTCCTCTGGCACGTTGAGACGGACAGGTCGCTCCACCTTGTCATCCCGGACCCTGATCCGGGATCTAAGGCGTGGCTTGGCGATAGGCTGCGCCGCTGCTGCGCGGTCTGAACCGAGTTCGGGATGACCTACCTGTCAGCGTGAGCTTGTCGCAGCACTAGTTACCCTCGCTCGCCTCGATGAGGATGCGTTTCTCCTCCTCGGTGAGCGCGTCGTAGCCGCGCTCGCTGATCTTGTCCAGGATGCGGTCCACGTCGGCCGGGCCGGCGGGCGGCGGTGCGGCCGGGCGCGGGCGGCGCTTCGCGCGGCGCGGCGGGTCCGAGGCCCGCGAGGCGCTGGAGCGCGCCGGCTTCGGGTCGTCCTTGCTGCGCCGGGCTAGCCACTGCTCCAGGCGGCCGAACATCCCCGACTTCTCCCCGGACGGAGCCGGCGTGCGCTCGGTGCGCGACGGGAAGAACACCTGGGCCCACGCGGCGAGGTCGGTCCCGTTCTGCTGCGCCTTCGCAAAGAGAAAGCCGATGCCGGCCCCGCCGAGGTAGAGCAGGACGTAGGCCGGACTCCGCAGCGACGTGAGCACCAAGAGCGCGAGGAAGCCAATCGCCAGCCACTTCAGCGGGACGACGCCGAGCAGGAACAGCCCAATGCCCCGGTTCGGGTAGAGCGTCGCCACGCAGCAGAGCACGCCGAAGACAGCCGACATCGAGCCGTAGATCAGCGCGCTGCCGCCGAGCGTGGCCCCGCCGAAGACGGCCAGGAGCGCCCCGCCCACCGCTGCCAGCACGTAGAGCCCGAACAGCCGGTGGCTGCCGAAGGTCTCCTCGTAGTCGCGGCCCATCCAGTAGAGCCAGAGCATGTCGAACGCGAACGTGATCAGCCCGAGGAAGCTCGTGTCTAGGTGTAGCACGCTGTAGCTCAGCAGCTGCCAGGGCCGGAAGAGCGGCGTTGGCAGTGCCGTGTTGAGCGCGAGGTAGTCCACCACGAACTCTGCCGCCGGCTGCACGAGCTGGAGGATGAACCACGCCAGAAAGAGGACCGTGTTGACCGTCATCAACAGGCGTAGCGCAGGCGGCAGCATGTTGTACCACCGCCGGAACCGGTCGAGGGGAGATTCTCCGTTCATAGAGTAAAAGTAGGGACGGCCTGGAGAGAAGGTAGCAAGAGAACAGAAGAACTCAAGCTACGGCATGCGCGCTCCACTGCCTCCTTCATCGGTACGCGGAGTGGTGCGGGCGCGGCCCCACGGGCAGCTTGCCACGCCAGTACTGGATGAGGAGGAAGCCGGCGATCGCGCCGCCGAGGTGGGCGAAGTTCGCCACGCCGGCCTGCGTCCCGGTGATGCCCGCGTAGAGCTGGAGCGCCATCAGCCCGATCACGAACCACTTCGCCTTCATCGGGATCGGCGGGAAGAGGAGCATGATCCGCTCCTCGGGGTACATCATCCCGAAGGCCAGGAGCACCCCGAAGACGCCGCCCGAGGCCCCGACCGTCGGCACGATCACTGGGTCGCCGATGCCGAACAGGAACGGGGCCGAGGTGACGACGAGCTGCGTCAGGCTCGCCCCGATGACGCAGAAGAAGTAGAAGAATGCAAAGCGCTGGCTCCCCCATGTGTTCTCGATCCGCATCCCAAACATCCAGAGGCCGAACATGTTGAACAGGATGTGCCCGAAGCCACCGTGCAGGAAGGCGGTCGTGACCAACTGCCACGGGTAGAACTGGGGCACGTCCTGCATCGCCCCGAAGCGCCCCGGCGCGACCTCCGGCGTCCCCATCGGCCACAGGGCGAACCAGTTGAACAGGAGCTGCTGGAGCTGCGGCGCGAGCGTGGCGAAAAACGCGAGGCCGTTGATGATCAGCAGGTTCTTGATCACCGGTGGCATCACGGACCACGTCGGCGGGGCGTAGGCGTTCTGGGACATGCGGTCGGGCGCGGTTCCTCGGGCTGGGGCATGGTCGAACGAGCCGCCTGGGGGAAGGTTGCGCCTCAGGTGTGGAAGAGCGCAGGAACGGAAGAGCGGAAGATTTTGCGCTCCACCGCCTCGCCTATCTTCCGCTCCTCCCCGCTTCCGCTCCTCCCCGCTTCCGCTCCTCCCCGCTTCCGCTCCTCCCCGCTTCCGCTCCTCCCCGCTTCCGCTCCTCCCCGCTCGTGTACCTCTTCCTCTCGGACCTCCACCTCGGGCGCGGCACCGACGCCGAGAGCCGCGCCGCCGAGCGCGACGCCATCGCCGTGCTGGGCGCGCACGAGGACGCGGTGCGCGAGGGCACCGAGCGCGGCGGCGGCGGGCTGTTCCTCGTCGGCGACGTGTTCAACCAGTTCATCGAGTACGGCACCCTCGTCCCGAAAGGCTTCGTCCGGCTGCAGGGCGCGCTCGCGGCGTGGACCGACGGCGGCCTGCCCGCGACCTACCTCGTCGGCAACCGCGACCCGTGGCACTTGGACTACTTCGAGACCGAGCTCGGCGTGCGCGTGCTCGGCGACCTCGCGGTGCGCCTCGGGCCGTACGAGGCCTACCTCACGCACGGCGACGGCCTCGTGGCCTCGGACTGGGGCTACAACCTCGCCAAGCCGGTCCTGCGCAACCGGCTCGCGTACTGGCTCTACCGCAGCCTCCCGCCCGGCGACTGGGGCTTCCGCCTCGCCCGCTGGTACGCCCTGCGCGGCGACGGTGCGCCCGAGGACCCGTTCGTCCGCGACCTCCGCGCCTCCGCCCGGCGGCACCTCGCCACCACCTCCGCCGACCTCGTGGTCCACGGCCACACCCACCAGGCCGAGCTGAGCGCCTGGCCCGAGGGGACCTACCTCAACCCCGGCTACTTCTTCGCCGAGCGGACCTTCGCCCGGTTGGACGCGGGCGGCCTCGCCCTGCTGCGCTGGACCGGAGCCGAGGCCGAAGTTCTGGCCCGGACGGAACATCGGGCAGGGCCTGTGTAATAACCCAGAATCCCCCGCCGTTTTTCCGCCCGAGCGAGCGCCCACCCCACCGCCGTATGCCCGACGAGCCGTACTCCGACGACGAACTCAACCGCTACTTCGAGGACCCCGACGCCCGGCGCAGCGGAGCCGCGAAGGCCGAGGCGGCGGCCGCACTCCACCGGCGCTCCCTCGGCGCGCTCAAGTGGATCGGTCTCGGGATCGGCGGGGCGGCGCTCGCGGTCCTGCTCTACCTCTTCGCGCTCTCGTTCACGCTCCCGCCGACCGAGCTGATCGAGAACCCCGAGCACCTGGAGTCGACCGTGGCCTACACCGCCGACGGGGCCGAACTGGCGCGCTACTACCTCGGCGAGAACCGGACCTGGGTGACGGCGGCCGAGATCTCGCCCGAGATGACGCGGGCGCTCGTCGCGCTCGAGGACCGCCGGTTCTACGGGCACTGGGGCGTGGACATGCGCGGCTGGGGGGCGGTCGCCTACGGCGTGCTCACCGGCAAGGGCGTGCGCGGCGCGTCGACGATCACGATGCAACTCGCCCGCAACCTCTACGAGGCGGTCGGCTTCGACCGGACGGTCACGCGCAAGGTCAAGGAGATCCTGACCGCCGTCCAGCTCGAGCGGCGCTACACGAAGGACGAGATCGCGGAGATGTACCTCAACACCGTCGCGTGGAACTACAACGCCTTCGGGATCGAGGCCGCTGCCCAGACCTACTTCAACAAGCCCGCCTCGGACCTCAACACGGAGGAGGCCGCGACGCTCGTCGGGATGCTCAAAGGCCCGAGCCGCTACAACCCGGTCTCCTACCCCGAGCGCGCCGCCGAGCGCCGCAACCTCGTCATGGCGTCGATGGTCCGCGAGGGGATGCTGGAGCGCGCCCGCTACGACGAACTCCGCGCCGACTCGATCGCGCTCGACTTCAACGTCTACTCCCACACCGACAACCTCGCCCCGCACTTCGCCGAGATCCTGCGCAAGCAGCTCAAGGACTGGGGCGAGGCGAACGGCTACGACATCTACTCCGACGGCCTCGTCGTCCACACGTCCATCGACAGCCGGATCCAGGCGATGGCCCAGGCGGCGGTGACCGAGCAGACCCAGAAGCTCCAGAACGTGGTCGATGTCGAGTGGGCTGGGCGGCGCTTCTTCTCGTCGCGCCAGGAGGACGCGTACGAGACCTACCTCCGGGACAACGACGTCGAGCCGTGGGCCTACTTCTGGGACAGCAAGAGCCGCCTCGTCGATGCCTTCGTGCGTGACACCGACCGCTGGCGCAGCCTCCGCCGCCAGGGCGTCGAGCGCGACGCAGCGACGGCCCAGCTCCGGCAGGACGAGGCGTTCATGGACTCGCTCAGGACCGACAAGACCCGCCTCGAAGCCGGCTTCGTCGCCGTCGATCCGGGCACGGGCTACGTCAAGGCGTGGGTCGGCGGGCGCGACTTCGTGGCCGACAAGTTCGACCACGTCCAGACCGCCAAGCGGCAACCCGGCTCGACGTTCAAGCCGTTCGTCTACATCGCCGCCATCGACAACGGCTACTCGCCCTACTACCGGCTGATGGACTCGACGTTCGTCTGGCGGCAGCCGCCGCTCGCGCCCTGGACGCCGCGCAACTCCGGGGGCTCGACGGGCGACTACGTCACGCTCCGCACCGCGCTCGGCCAGAGCAAAAACATTCCGACGGCGCGGCTGACGCAGGAGATCGGCCCGGCGACGGTCGCCACGTACGCCCGGCGCCTCGGCGTCGAGAGCCCCGTCGAGGCCGTCCGCTCGATTGGCCTCGGGGTGAGCGACGTGACGCTGCTGGAGATGGTCGGGGCCTACACGACGCTCGCCAACGGCGGGGTCTACCACGAGCCCAAGCTCATCACCCGGATCGAAGACCGGCAGGGGAACGTCATCGCCCGCTTCGAGCCGCAGGGCCGCGAGGCGCTCTCGGCGAGCACGGCCTACACCGTCGTCGACATGATGCGCGAGGTCGTCGAAAACGGGACCGGGCAGCGCATCCGCTGGAAGTACGGCCTCCGCAACGCCGACTTCGCCGGCAAGACCGGCACCACGCAGGAGAGCGCCGACGGTTGGTTCATGCTGATGCACCCTGACCTCGTAGCCGGCGCGTGGGTTGGCTGGAACGACCGCCGCGTGGCCTTCCGCACCTCGTGGTGGGGCCAGGGCGCGCACAACGCGCTCCACGTCGTCGGCGACTTCGTGCGCCGCGTCGACGCCTCGGAGACCGAGCTGGCCGCCGCCTTCGACCGCAACCGCTTCGAGCCGCCGAGCGGCTACGTCCGCCCCGACCCGCCGCCGCCGGTCGAGGAGGACGACCGCACCGCCGTGCAGCGCCTCCTGGACCGCTACAACGAGCGCGAGCAGCAGCGCCGCGACGAGGAGCGCCGCGGCCGGATCGGATGGTGAAGCGAGTGACGAGTTGCGAATGTCAAGTGTCGAATGGTCGCACATGGCATCCACTCGGCATTCGTCACTCGTAACTCGACACTCATGAAACTGCTTCACACTGCCGACATCCACCTCGGGTACGAGACGCACGGGCGGCTCAACCCCGAGACCGGGCTGAACTCGCGGCTCCACGACTTCGAGCGGAGCTTCCGGTTCATGGCCGAGCGCGCCGTCGCCGAGGACGTGGACCTCTTCCTCTTCTGCGGCGACGCCTACCGCACCGCCGACCCGACGCCGACGCAGCAGAAGCTCTTCGCCGAGTGCCTCCGGCCGGTCGCCGAGGCGGGCGTTCCCATCGTGATGGTCGTCGGCAACCACGACCACCCGGTCTCCTTCGGCAAGGCGTCGAGCGTGGACATCTTCGGCTACCTCACCGGCAACGTCCGCATCTACCGGAAGCCGACCGTGGACCGCGTAGAGACGAAGGCGGGGCCGCTGCAACTGATCGCGCTACCGTGGCCGATCCGCTCGATCCTGCTCTCGAAGGAGACGCACCGCAAGAAGACGCCCGAGGAGGTCCGCACCTTCATCGAGGAGCTGTACGCGGGCTTCGTGCAGCAGGCCGCGACCGAGCTCGACCCGGCGCTGCCCGCGGTCGTCGCGGGTCACTTCACCGTCCAGGGGGCCGAGGTCGGCGGGAGTGAGCGGACGAGCCTCATCGCCCACGAGCCGAAGTTCACCGTCGGCCAGCTCGCGCAGCCGGGTGTGGACTACGTCGCACTCGGGCACATTCACAAGTACCAGGACCGGAACCGCGAGGCCTACGAGCGCGGCGACGGGCCGCCGGTCGTCTACCCGTCCTCGCTGGAGCGGATCTCGTTCAAGGAGCACGACGCCGACAAGGGCTTTGTCCTCGTAGAGATCGGCGCTGAGGGTCCCAAAAAGAAGACGACCTACACCTTCGTCCCGACGCCTGCCCGGCGTTTCGTACCCATCGAGGCCGACGCCCGCGCCGCCGCCGACCCGACCGGCGCGATTGTCGGCCGGATCAAGCTGGCCGACGTGCGCGAGGCCGTCGTCCGGGTCCGCTACCGGATCGACGAGTCGCAGGTGCCGCAGGTCGACCTCCACGCCGTCCGCGCCGCCCTGGCCGAGGCCGACACCGTCGCCGCTGTCGAGCGCGTCGTAGACCCCGCCGAGCGCAAGCGGACCACGAGCGTGCAGCGCGACGCCGACCTCAAGGACGCGATGGCACAGTACGTCGCCCAGCACGAGAAGCTCGCCCCGCTCCGGGACGACCTCCTCGCCGCGGCGCTCGAAATCGAGCGCGAGGTTGAAGGAAGAACCTGATTGTTTCCCCCCCCCTCCCCTGCCCCGATGCGTCTCCCTCTGCTCGCCCTGCTCGTCCTTGCCTTTGGCTCTTCGCACGCCCAGCCGACGCCGTGCCACAGCACGCCAGTCGGCTACGACGGCCCGTGCTACTACGGTGCGCTCCCCGCGTTCTTCGACGATTTCGCCTACGCCTCGGCGCGGACCACCGGCTCCATCGAGCACGCTCCAACGGGCGACCTCTTCGGCCTCAATGCGTGGACGATGCCCGATGGGACCGTGCAGAGCCGGGGGTGGCACCGCTTCAACCGGAGCAGCCTTCCCATCCCTGGCACCATCACGTTCGAGGAGCCATCGGTCATGAAGATGGGGCTGCCGGCCGGCTTCGAGGCCGAGGACTACGACCGGAGCCAGGTCGTCTTCTCGCCCCGGGCGATGCGAGCGGGGACGTACCTGTGGCGCGTCCGGCTCTCGGAGCACCGGGGCGGGCATGAGCTTCGCCAAGCCGTGTGGACCATGTCGCCCACGTCCTACATCCTCGAGTCGGACCAGAGTGGTCAGCCCGTGCGCAGGCGCTTCTGGTCCGAGCTTGACTTCGAGAACGAGAGCCACCCCCGTGTCCGCGGTCGGGATGGTGCCCCCGACCGTGACTTCGTCTCGCGCATGAGCGTCACCAACCACTTCGGCGTACACTACGAGCCAAGCGGCGCGCAGCGCATGGACGAGGCGGGGCCGGCCCCTAAAGGGACCGGCGACGGGTTCCTCGCACGAAACGGGCCGCCTACCCAGGCCTTCATGGAGACCGCCCCGGTCGTCGGCTCTTGGGCCGAACGCTGGCTCTACCTGGTGATGCACGTAGACGGCGAGGCGCAGACCGTGACGTACCGCATGATGCCGGAATCACGCGACCGGTCGCTTCGCTCCGTCGCCGAGCGCTCGGTCACGACCGGCCCCTCGTTCTACCCCCAGGCCCCGATGCACCTCGCCTTCTCCCTGCACTGGCTCAAGCCCAGGCACCGCGACCGGCACCCCCGCCTCCGCGCCTCACACAGCCTCGAAGTAGACTGGGCGTACTACACGCCTGCCGGCGAGCTGGACGTGGGGGACGTACTCGCGCAGGTGGCTCTCCTCCGCAGAGCCGACCTCACGCGCGTCAACACCACCGGTCGCCCGACCATCGAAGTCTACGACTACCCGGACAGCATCCCACTTCGGATCACCGGGCCGGACCGCGTGCAGTGCGGTGAGGCCGTCGACTGGACAGTGGAGGTGCATCGCATCGGGACGTACTTCACGTCCTACCGGTATCGGTACCTGGACCGTACGGGAGCGGCAGGGCCGTGGCGGGAGAGCGTGGACCGCACGCTCACCGTCACGCCGCACCGGAAGCAGACGGGCCTCGAACTGGAGGCAACAGCGCAGGACTTCTGGGAACCGCACGGCATCGTCCAGGGCGAGCACTGGAGGTATCCGAACCGTGACAACCTCACCACCCGGGCGCACCGTACCGTCGCGTTCGACTGCACCGAACGTTAATCTCAGAGCCTGTATTCGAAGTGAGGACGCAGGCGAGAACGAGCGCGGCGCGGGGCCTCCAGCGTTGTGCCACGCTGTTCGCAGTCCGTCACGTTCGGCTTGAATACAGGCTCTCGGCACTACGCAGCGTCGCTCCACCACGCGCGGAGGCCGGTAGCCTCCGCAGCGTGCGCGGCGTGCCGTGCGGCCTTTGCCTGCTCGAAGACGCCGAACACGGCGGCCCCGGAGCCAGAGAGTGCAGCGTACCCGGCTCCCGACTCCACCAGCGTATCTCGTACCCTGCACGCCTCGGGGTAGCGCTCGAAGATGGGTGCCTGGAAGTCGTTGACGAGGTCGCGGTGCCACCGCTCCAGGTCGTTTGAGAGTACCGTAGCGCGCAGGTCGGGGCCGGGCTCGGCGTTCGGCTGCACGAGCGCATAGGCGTCCCCGGTCGAGACGTGGACCGGTGGCATCACGATGGTGAGCGCAAACGGCAGGCGGTACGGCTCGGCGGCCAGCGGCTCCAGCACCTCGCCGCGCCCGGTGGCGAGCATCGCCTCGTCGTGGAGGAAGAACGGCACGTCGGAGCCGAGGCGGGCGGCGAGGGCGTGGAGCGCGGACCCAGGCACCTCGAGGCTCCACCAGTCGGCGAGCAGGCGCAAGGTGTGGGCCGCGTCGGACGATCCGCCGCCGAGGCCTGCCCCGTGCGGGACGTGTTTTTCGAGGTGGAGCGCTCCGTGGGGCTCGATGCCCGCATGTGCGGCGAGGGCATGGGCCGCGCGCACGCAGAGGTTGCGGTCGTCCACAGGCAGCGTCGGGTCGGTGCATGAGAAGCTAAAGGGCTTGCCATGCCGGACGGTCAGCCGGTCGCGCCAGCCGACAGGCAGGAGGACCGTTTCTACGTCGTGGTAGCCGTCCAGGCGACGGCGCAGGACGTGGAGACCGAGGTTGATTTTGGCCGGAGCTACTCGGCGCAGGGTACCGGCGGAAACAGGAGGACTCATTTTTGGCGAAGACGAAAGGCCGAAAAGCCGGAGACGGGGGCCACGGTTGCGCTAGGTTGGACGCGCCCTTAGTTTGCGGGCCGCCTGTCGTGTTTGCAGTCCAAATTTCGCACTCCGCCCCCCGCCAATGCCTCTCGCAGACTTCTGGGCCGTTCCCCGGCTCACCTGCTGCACCCTCCTGGCTCTCCTCCTCGTGCCGGCCGGCACCCAGGCGCAGGGGCTCAGCGGTCTCACCCCCGAGACGGAAGCCGCGTTCCAGCAGGCCCGGCGCGCCACGCTCCAGCGAGCGCTCACCGGAGACACCGTCCCGCTGGAAGGAGCACTCGACCCAGACGCCTACCTCGTCGGTCCCGGCGACGTGTTCGGTGTCACGATTGGGACGGCGATTCCGCTGCAGCTCAGCCTTCCGGTGACGGCTGAGGGTCTGCTCGTGGTGCCGGACGTGGGGACGTTCGAGGTGTCGGGCGAAACCCTGGGCGAAGCCCGGCGAGCGGTCCGGACCGGCCTGCAGCGCGCCTACCGCAACGTCCAGACGGAGATTGCGCTAGAGCGCCCCCGGCAGTTCTACGTCCACGTCGCCGGGACGGTGACCCGGCCGGGGCGGCACGTCGTCGTGCCGGTGGCCCGCGTCGAGGACGCGCTGAGCGCGGCGATGGACGACACCAACCCGCTGTTCGTGCTGCGCCAGCTCCGCCAGGCGGCCGCGCTCTCCGGCGAGCCGGCGTTCCTGCCAGCCCTGCGCAACGTCGAGCTGCGCCGCCGCGACGGCACGGCCGAGACCGTGGACCTCTGGCGCTACTACGCCTCCGGCGACCTCCGCTTCAACCCGTACCTCCGCGACGGGGACGCGCTCTACGTCCCTGCTTTCCGCGACGACCTCGCTGCGGTGGCCGTCGAGGGCGAGGTCTCGACGCCCGGCTCCTACGACTTCCGGGACGGCGACACGGCGCTCGACCTGCTCCTCATCGCCACTGACCAAGCGGACCTGGATGCCCTCGGGCCGGTCCGGCTTCTGCGGCGCGGCGATGCGGAGGGAGCCCAGACGCTCGATGCTGGTGCTCTCGCTGCGGGCCTCGCCGAAAACCCGAGCCTCCAGCCCGGCGACCGCCTGCTCGTGATGCCGCGCGACCTCGACGCGGGCGTCGCAACCGTGGCGGGCTACGTGCGCTACCCGGGCTCCTACCCCGTCCGCTCGGGCGAGACGACGCTCCAAGACCTCGTGGCGCTGGCCGGGAGTCTGCGGCCGGGCGCGCTCGCACGGGGAGCGTACCTGGAACGCCGGGGGGCTACTCGGTCAGCCTTGTACGAACCGGACCAACTCACCCCCTTCCGTGAGATTCCGCTCGACGCCGAGATCGCGCCCCTAGCCGTCCAGCGGGCCGTCGAAGCCGAGATCAGCGAGCTAACCCGGAACAGCGACCTCGACTTCGCTGGGCGGCAGTTTTACGGCCGGGAGCTGCTGCAACCGCAGCGCGTCTCGGTGGACGTGGCGGCTGCCCTCACCGGCACCGGCCCTGCCATTCCACTGCGGGACGGCGACCGCCTCGTGATCCCGGGCGACCCGCAGGCGGTACTCGTCGCCGGCCAGGTCCAGCGGCCGGGCTACGTCCCTGTCCAGGCAGGACGGGACGCGGACTACTACGTCGAGCAGGCAGGAGGCCGCAGCGACGCCGCCGAAAAGACCTACGTGCGGGACGCCGGAACAGGACGTATACGCCTCGCCACCGACGCCCCGCTCGCCTCCGGCGACTACGTCTTTGTGAACCGCGTCGGCGTTGGCGACACGCCGGCCGTGCAGGGGATCGTGCTCCAGGAGCGCGCCATCGAACTGCAGCAGGAGCAGAACCGCACCGCGCGGCGGTTCCAGTACATCCAGGCTGGCCTCGCCGCGGCCAGCGCCGTCGCCTCGTTCATCACGGTCTACCTCTCGCTGACCCGCGACTAGCCTCGCCGAGACCGAGCCGGCATGCGTCTGAGCGTCGGCGGTGCGTTGGTGGAGTGCTCATACCGCAACTGTTATGGATGTCGAAACCAGAGAAACCCGCCTTGGAGAACCGCGCCTCGGCAACGGGAGCACGCCGCCCAGCACTGTACCTGCATCGACTCGGGAACGGTCTGAGCAGGCGCTGTGGAGCGCAGCGGGCCTTCTGTACCAGCGCCGCCGGCTCATCGCTGGCGTCACGGCTGTTGCGGCCGTAGGGTCGATCCTCCTGGCGCTGCTGCTGCCACGCTACTATGCCGCTGAGGCGCGCGTGCTTCAGCCCGAGGGCGGCGCGCTCTCTGTGCTCAGCGGGCTCGTCGGCGGCCCTGGCGGCCTGGGCGGCCTCCTCGGCGTCGGCGGCGGCGAGTACACGCGCTACCTCGCCATCCTGAACAGCGACGGCATGAAGACCTCCGTCGTCGACGCCTTCGACCTCGTCCAGGTGTACGAGACCGACGACTCCGAGACGCCGGAGTTCGACGCGATGATGCGCCTGAGCAAGAACGTGGAGTTCGACGTGGACCCCGAGTTCCTCTCGCTGGCCGTGCGGGCCTACGACCGGGACCCCGAGCGGGCAGCCCGTATGGCGAACTTCATGGTGGAGAGACTCAACGAGGTGCACACGCGCCTCACCTCCGAGAATGCCGGGCAGACGCGCTCATTCATCGAGATCCGCTTGGCCGAGGCCGAGGCCGACCTGGACTCCGTGCGTGCCGAGTTGCAGACGTTCCAGGAAGAGCACGGCGTGGTGGAGCTAGAGACGCAGGCCCAGGTCTTCATGGAGGGCATGGCGGTGGCCCGGGCGAGCGTTGCGGAGACGGAGGTAGCCTACCAGACCCTCCTGAGCCAGTACGGCTCCGATAATCCTCAGGTGCGCACGGCACGGGAAGCGCTGCGCGCTGCGCGCGGCCAGGTCCAGGGTGCGCTCAGCGGACGGGACGCGCTCCTCCCTGTCGCCATGGGTGAATTGCCCGCGCTCACCCGCCGCTACGCCGAGCTGATCCAGGGCCAGCTCATCCAGGCCGAGATCATAGAGACGGTTTACCCGATCTACGAGCAAGCCCGGATTCAGGAGATGAACGAGACCGACGCCGTGCAGGTGCTCGACGCGGCGGTACCGCCCATCCAGCCGGCGCGGCCTTCCCGCCGCTTCATCGTCATCGTGAGCACGCTCTCCGGCTTCGTGCTCGCTGTGTCGTTCGTCCTCCTGCTCGCCTGGTGGCGGCGGCACTATCCCTACGTCGCCGAGCGGCTCCGCCGGGCCGCCGCAAACGCGGACGCGTGATGGCGGCGGACGCGCTGCCTTCGGTAGAGTCCGTCCGCCGCTGGGGCGAGAGACTCCTGGGAGCCTTTCTGGTGCTCGGCCTAGGGTCCATTTTCGCGCTGGGCTGGGCGGCCCCGACGTTCATCGTGCTGCTCCCGCTGGTGCTCATTGCGGGGGGCGCACTGGCTGTGCTCGTACGGCACCCACTGGCCCACCTCAGCGTGGTGCTCGTGGCGCTCGTGTTCGTGCTGCAAAAGGAAGAGGGCGTGCAGATAACGGAGGCCCTGTGCGGGGTCTACTACCTCAGCTACCTCGGGTCGTGGTTCGTCTACCACGCTGTACTGGGCCGCGAGCGCCTGCTCCGCACGCCGCTGGACTGCGCAGTCGCGCTGCTGCTTGTCTTCGGGACGGCCTCGCTGGTCCTCGTCCCGTTCACGGGCGGCCTCCCCGGCCCGGCCGTCCGCCAGTGGATGGCGCTCGTACTGTTCGCGTTTTACTTCCCGATCAAGGAGGCCCTGGTGCGCGAGCGCTACGGCGTCCACGTCATGCTGGGGACGCTGGCCCTCATCGTCCTGATCCTCGCCTTGCAGACCTTCTACAACTACGCCACGGACCTGCGCGAGGCAGAACACCTCTGGCAGATCGCCAACAACCGCGAGCGCGAGCACGAGCGGTTCCTCATGATCGGCCTCCTCGGGTCGCTCGTTTTCCTGCTCTACTTCGCGCGTACGCTGCGGGGCCAAGTGGTGGCGCTGGTCTTTGCTGCCGCGTCCTTCGCCGGCGTTGCCGTGGGCCTGAGCCGCGCCGTGTGGCTGGCGGTGGCGGCCGGCCTGGGAGTGCTGTTCCTGATTGTGGAGGGCAAGCAGCGCGTACGCCTCGTAGCAGCCGGCGCGCTGGGCGTGGGCGCGCTCCTCGCGGTGGGCACGCTACTTCTCGGGGACGCCTTCTCGCTCGTGATCCAAGGCCTGGCCGAGCGGTTCAGCACGATCGGCTCGGCGGGGTCGAAGGACGTCTCGCTCATCAACCGGTTCTACGAGTGGCGCACGGCGCTTGAACTGATCGCGGAAAGCCCCATCATCGGGCGCGGCCTCGGCGTCCCCTTCGACAACTACACCCTCATCTACTACGTCACCGAGAACAAATTCCACATCCACAACGCCTTTCTCGGCATGCTCTACCGGCACGGCATCGTCGGCCTCGGTCTGTTCGTCTTCATCCTGGTAGCCACGTTCGGGCTGGGGGTCCGCCTCACCCGCCGGCAGTCTTCCCGCTTGGAGTATGCCCTCGCCCTCACCGCGGTCACGGTGCTCCCCGCGCTGTGCGTGGCGGCACTGACGGAAGGCATGATGATGGATACCGGCGGCGTGTTCGCGCTGATGCTGCCCGCCGCGTTCGTCAGCGGGCTGGGCCAGCGTCACCGGCACGGCTGACCCACCCGCTTCGTCCCGTGCGCTTCCTCCTCGCCCCCTACCGCCACGTCCTGAAGAACCTGGCCTGGCTCAGCCTGGCCAGCGCGGCGGTCAAGCCGCTGTGGTTCGCGTTCATCACCTTCGGGTGCGCCCGCGTGCTCGGAGCCGACGGGTACGGCGCGTTCAACACCGCCCTCTCGCTGGGGGCGCTCTGCTTCGCCTTCACCGGCTTCGGCATCAACCAGTATACCGTGCGCGAGGTGGCGGCCGACCCGGCGGTGGCGTCGCGGTTCTTTACCAACTTCGTCGCCTTCCGCGTCGTCGCCTACGCGCTGGCGGCGCTGGCAGCGCTCGTCGCGGCGTGGCTCCTGGACTACGACGGCAGGCTGATCTTGGCCGTCGGGCTGGCCTGCCTGTACCAGGCCGCGACCAGCCTGCGGGAGTATGCCCACAGCTTCTTCCAGGCGTTCGAGCGGCTGCGCTACCAGGCGGTCTCGGTAGTGGTGGAGAAAGTAGTGGTGGTCGCGCTCGGCCTCGCCGCGCTGCTCGTGCTCGGCTCGGTCGAGGGAACGATTCTGGGCATGAGCCTCGGGATGGTGCTGACGACGGGCGGGGCCGTGTGGTGGGTCGCCCGTCACCTCGCGCCGTTGCAGCGCGAGTCGCTGGACCGGGCGTTTCTCGTCCGCTCGCTCCGCCCGCTGATCCCCTTCGGCCTGCTCAGCCTGTTCGGGATGTTTTTCTTCCGGGTGGACACCGTGATGGTGGAGGCGATCGGCGGACTGACGGCGGCCGGGCAGTACGGGCTGGCCTTTCGGATCGTCGAGGCGCTCAATCTGCTCCCGGTCCTGGTGGCCCAGGCAGCGGCCTACCCCCGGATGGCGCGGCTCGCCGGAGCGGGGACGTACGGCGAGCTGGGGTCGGTGGTGTGGGCGACAGTGGGCCTCCTGCTGCTCGTCTCGCTCCCGGCAGCCCTCGCCGTCGCGCTCGTGGCCGACCCACTGATCGGGTGGATTTCGCCGGACCCGCAGCTCGGGCCTGCCGCCGCCGCGCTGCGGGTGCTCGCATGGTCACTCCCGCTGACCAGCCTGCGCTCGACACTCTCCTTCGCCCTGCTGGCCCTCCGCGACCAGCGGCTCCTCGCGTGGATGCTGGGCCTCGGGGTGGCGTTTAACATCGGCCTGAACCTCGCTCTGATTCCCCAGTTTGGTGTGCAGGGCGCGGTCTACGCCACGCTCGCGTCTGAGGCGTGCCTGCTGGCGGCTCACGCCGTGCGCTACCGCATTCGGATACGGACCCTCACGACCTAGTAGACGGCCATGAAGATTCTCACGGTCATCGATACCCTGAAGCGCGGCGGGCGGCAGCGCGCCGCCCAGGACTACGCGCTCGGCTACCTCCGGGCCGGGCACGGCTCGGCGGTGCTCGCGGTGACCGGCGGCGGCCCGCGTGCCCAGGTGCTGCGCCAGCGCGAGGTGCCAGTGTTCATCGGCGGGGACGACGAGGCCGCCCGGGCGGAGGCGATCCGGGCGGCGCAGGCGTGGCAGCCGGACGCGGTGCATCTTCACAGCTTCGGTCCTCCGCTGCCGGTGATGGCCGAGGCCATCGCCCACCTCAAAGCCGCGCTGCCTGCCGCCCCGGTGCTCGAGACGACTTCGTTCGGGAAGGTCGATTACCGGCAGCGCTACACGCTCACGGACGTACATCTGCTAATGACGAGGTGGGCCTTCTGGCGCTGGCAGAAGTGGACGCGCTCGCTCCGCCTGCCCCCCCTTGGGGTGGTCGCCCCGATCACAGCGGACCCGACCTCGTTCTATCCCGTCACGGCTGCCGAGCGCGCTGCGTTCCGGCGCACGCACGGCGTACCGGATGACGCCTTCCTCTTCGGGCGCGTCGGCCAGCCGTCGGTGTGGAAGTGGGACCCGGTCATCTTCCCAGCGTTCGCCCGCGTCGCCCGCCGCTACCCCCAGAGCTACCTCTTTCTCGTCGGCCTCCCCCCGGAGCTTCGCCCCGACCTCGACGCCCTCGACGCGTCCGTGCGCGAACGGATCATCGAGGTGCCACTTCTGGACGGGGATGCGGCGCTGCGAGCGTGCTACGGCGCGCTCGACGTGTTTTTGCACGCCGCCCGGATCGGCGAGAGCTTCGGCCTCGTGCTGACCGAGGCAATGCTCTGCGAGTGCCCGGTCGTCACGCTCAGCACGCCCGCCCGCGACAACAGTCAGCTCGAAGTGGTCGGCCATCTCCGGGGGGGCCTCGTCGTCAACGGGGAGGATGGGATGGTGGCCGCGATGACGCAGCTGCTACGCGACGAGCCGCTGCGCCGCCGCCTCGCCGAGCAGGGTGCCGAGCACGTCCGGTCCACCTTAACGCTCGACCACGTAGTCCCGGCGCTGCTGCGTATCATCGAGATGGCGCGGGCGGCTCCGTCGCGCGACGCCCTCGCCCGCGCCCTCCGCGCCGCGCCCGACCTCGTCACGCACGTCTCCGACGCCGAGATCGTCCGCCGCCTGCACGACACCCTCGACCGCGTACCCCGCAGCCACGAACTGATGATGCAGTTGATCCACGTCCCGCTCGTCGCCCGGCTCGTCTGGGGGGCCAAAGCCCGGCTGAACCGCCTGCGGCGCGGTAACGCCTGACCTCTTCCTTCCCCGCCAGCACCGATGAACACCCGCGTCAAGCATCTCATCCAGCGAACGACCGGCCTGCTCCCCCGCAGCGCTCGGCACCTCCTGTTCCGCGCTGGGGTGGTCGCCGGAGGCACCGCCTCCTTCCCTAGCGTCTCCTCCACGCTCTCCTACCTGAAGCGGCGGGGGTTCCGCCCTCGAACGATAGTCGACGTCGGGGCCTACGTCGGGAACTGGACCCGCATGGTCAAGACGCTCTTCCCTTCGGCGCGGGTGCTGATGGTGGAGCCCCAGGCCGACAAACAGGGGGCGCTCGCGCGCGTCCGCGCCGAGTTCGCACCGAGCGCCCTCCTGCAAGATGCCCTGCTCGGGGCCGAAGACGATCAGCCGGTAGAGTTCGTGGTGATGGAGACGGGTAGCTCGGTGCTCGAGGAGCAGTCCGACCACTACCCCCGGACGACGGTCGCTCGCCGGACGACCACGCTTGACCGCCTCGTGGACGATGCCGGTTGGCAGCACGTCGATTTCCTCAAGCTCGACGTGCAGGGCTACGAGCTCGAGGTGCTCCGCGGAGCCTCGGCCTGCCTGCCGACGTGTGAGTTTGTCCTGATGGAAGTCTCGGTCGTCCCGATGAACCTGGGTGCTCCGACCGTAGACGAGGTGTTCGCCTTCATGACCGAGCGCGGCTTTCGGATGCTCGACCTCTGCGACCAGCACCGACGGCACGACGTGCTGGTTCAGGTAGACCTCCTCTTCATCAACGTGCGCTCTTCCCACGCCCCGCTGTTTTTCCAGGACCACGCGGAGTGGTGCGCCCGCCACGAGCACGCACTCGGCGATGTCCTCAGTCCGGCCACCTGGGCAGGTTGACCTCTTCCCTGAAACGGGACGCCCAGTAACCTCGGAGCCGCTCATGCACCTAGAACGCCGCCTGCGTGCGACCCGGCTGCTCGCCCTCGCCGGGATGCTGCTGACGGTGCTGAGCTACGGGACGTACAAGCTCGGCGGCGTCAGTGAACTCTACCCCTTCTTCCACTGGCGCCTCTTCTCCGAACCGGTCGGCTGGCGCGGCGGGGAGACGTACCGGCTCTACACCCGGCCGTCGCCCGAGGCGGCGTGGGAACGCCAAGCCCTGCGCGCGCTGCCTGCCTACTCGCTCAAGGACTACGTCTACCAGTGGGAGCCCCTCGTGCGCGAGGCGCTGGACGCTGCGCCCGGCTCGCCCGAGCGGCGGGAGACGCTGAGCGAGCTTCTGGTCTTCGCCCGGCTGACGGTTCCCGAAGCCACCGACTACCGCGTCGTCCTCGAGACGTTCGATCCCCTCGGACTGCTCGACGACCCCGCAGCCTATGACACCACGACTGTTCTCCATCTTACGCGGTGACGCGCCTCGGCACGTCGCGCTGAGCGAGACGGGACGGGCCAACCGTGCCTTCGGCGCGGCCCTGGCCGGGTTCTACGCCGACCGGGCGCTCCTGCTCTGGAGCGTCGTCTGGCTCGGCATCCGCTGGGCGCGCTGGCAGGACCTGGCAGCACGGCCGGCCGTGCTGTACGAGCCGGAGACATGGCTCGCCGCCCTCGTCTTCCCTGCACCGCCGAGTGCGGCGGCGTGGTACGCGGCGTTCGCGGTCTGCGCCCTGGCTATCGCCGCGTGCTGGCGGCGGCCTCGCCTGGTCGCGGCCCGGCTCGTCCTCGCTACGAGCGTGCTGCTCCTGATGAGCACCGAGTTCACCTTCGGCAAGATCGAGCACACGAACCACCTGTTCCTGCTGGCCCACACGTTTGCTCTCTTCCTGCCCGTCGGGCGGCCGGAGACCGTGGCCGAGGCCTCGCTCCAGGCCTGGACCGACGCGTGGTACCGGGCGGCGCTCCTCTTTCCGTACATGATAGCCGGGCTGTGGAAGTGGGTAGACATGACCGTCCGGCAAGTGCTCAAACCGGGCCTGACGTGGCTGCACCCAGACGCCCTCCCCATCTCCACGCTCTACACCTACCGCATCTACGACCTTCCGCTCGACGCGCCGGCCGCGCTTGCTCCCTTCGGCCCGGTCTACGTGATCGGGTACGTTGGGATCGCCCTCGTCTTTGCGGCGGCTTCCGTGGCGGCCTTCCGGCGGCCTCTGCTGCCGCTCGTCCTGTTGACCATCATCGCGTTCCACCTGACGAACGTGCTGACGCTCTACGTCCACTTCGTCACGACGTGCGCGGTCGCCCTCGTGCTGTTCTTCCCGTACGAGCGCGTGGTGCCTGCCATCCGCCGCTCGCTCACCACGCCGACGGCGACGGTGTTTGACGGAGCAGGTGCGGCGGCGCGTTACCGGCGGCACTACGCGAACGGAGACGTGGACTGCTTCGAAGGGTTCTACGCCTACCGCGAGCGCCTAGCCGACCGGGCGTGGCTGCGAGCAGTCCCGCTTTACTACCCGGGCCTCGCCGCGCTTGCGACCTGGGTGCTTCAGCGGCGGCAGCCCTCCGCCTCCCAGACCAACGCCTGACCACACGTCCTGCTCTCATGCGTCTCTGCATCCAGTGGCCCCGCTTCGGCCCGCTCCACCTCGCCCGTCTCTGCGCCACCCACACGCTCTTCGCCGAGCACGATGTTGAGGTTGTGGGACTGGAAACCGCCGGGGACGACGCGCTCTACGAGTGGAGGGTCGAGTCTGGAGCGACGCCCTTCCGCCGCGAGCAGGTCTTCCCCGACGGCGTGTTCGAGGCCATCCCACCTGCCGAGATGCACCGCGCGACGCTCGACACGCTCGACCGGCTCCGTCCGGACGGCGTGGCGATCATGAGCTACGGCTACCCCGACGCACGGGCTGCCCTGCTGTGGTGCCGCCGGAACCGGCGCGCCGCCGTGCTGATGCAAGCGACGAAGGAAGACGACGCCGAGCGCGTCGGGTGGCGCGAGCGCGTGAAGTCGCTCATCGTGCGGCAGTTCGACGCCGCGATCGTGGGCGGGACGCCGCAGCGGGCCTACACCGAGAAGCTCGGCCTGCCGGCATCGGTCGTCTTCGAGAAGTACAACGCCGTCGACAACGCCTATTTCCGCCAGGCGGCGGACGCGTCGCGCGCGCTTTCGTCCCCGCCTTCGCTTCCCGGTCTTGCCGGCGATGCGCCGTTCTTCCTTGCCTCCAACCGCTTCATCCCACGCAAAAACCTCGACCGGCTCCTCCTGGCCTACGGCGCGTACCGCAGGCGGGCGAACGCGCTCGGCCACGCCCCCTGGCGGCTGCTCATGCTCGGCGACGGCGTGCTCCGGCCGGACCTCGAAGGGCTCGTCGCCGAGCGCGGCATCGAAGGCGTCGCGTTCTGCGGGTTTCGGCAGATCGACGAGTTGCCGCACTACTACGCCCGTGCCGGCGCGTTCGTCCACCCAGCGCTCGCCGACCAGTGGGCGCTCGTCGTAAACGAGGCGATGGCGGCGGGCCTGCCGGTCATCGTCTCGACGGGTGCGGGCTGCGCGCGCGACCTAGTCCGCGATGGCGAGAACGGCTTCACCTTCGACCCGACCTCGGCCGAGGCACTCACCGAGGCTTTGCTTCGGGTAGCCGACCCGGCGGCAGACCGGACAGCGATGGGGACGCGCTCGCAAGAGATCGTAGAAGGCTGGGCCCCGGAGCGCTTTGCCGAGTCGATGTGGAGCGCGTTCCAGGCCGGGCTGCGCCGCGCCGACCGCCGCGCCCATCCCGTCGCCCAGACCGTGCTGACCGCACTCAACGTCCTACCCCGCGACCAGAAGGCATTCCACACCGTCGAGGCTTAGCCTTGCGCTCTCCTCCCGCATCGACCAGGTTGAGGGGAGGGCTGGAAGCACGGCTCCGGTGCCGGATCGTCTACGCCCGCCCCGTGTGACCGAAGCCCCCCGTCCCGCGTGCCGTCTCTTCCAGTTCCGCCTCCCGCACCAACTCGACCTGCTCGTACCGCGCCACGACGAGTTGGGCGATGCGCTCGCCGCGCTCTACGGTGAACGTCTCCAGGCCGTGGTTGACGAGTAGGACCTTCACCTCGCCCCGGTAGTCGGCGTCGATCGTGCCGGGGCTGTTGAGGACGGTGACGCCGTGGCGCATGGCGAGGCCGCTGCGGGGGCGGACCTGCCCTTCGGTGCCGCGCGGCAGGGCGAGCTTGAGGCCCGTCGGGATGAGCGCGTGCATACCGGGGGCGAGAGCGACGGGCTCGTGCACCGCAGCGCGAAGGTCGAGGCCCGCTGCATTTTCGGTGGCGTGGGCGGGAAGGGCGAGGCCCTCGCCGTGCGAGAGAATTTCGACGGGGACGCGGATGGGATCGGTCATGGGACGAGAAAGAGGTGGGGGCGACGCAGTACGTCGCCCCTACGAAGAGCATGAAACGGTGAGGCTGTCAGGAGCCAGCCACGACGGGGGCCTCCTCGGCCTTTGCCATCATCCGCTTGAACGGGCCGGCGGCGAAGAAGAACACGACGCCCGCGCCGATGGCAATCGCGGCGACGAGGCCCATGAAGCTGGGCAGCGCCATCGTGTCGTAGAACGAGGCGATGTAGCCCGCGACAAAGTTGCCGACCGACGCTCCGAGGAACCACACGCCCATCATCAGCGACGAGACGCGCGCCGGGGCGAGCTTGGTCATCGCGCTCAGGCCGACCGGCGAGAGCGTCAGTTCGCCGAGCGTGTGGAGGAGGTAGGTCAGGACGAGCCACCACCACGGCGAGACCTGCGCGCCGCCGGCCGCCGCGCCGCCCGCGACGACCATCACGAGGAAGCCCGACCCGAGCAGCGTCAGGCCGATGCCGAACTTGGTCGGGGACGACGGGTCCTTGCCGCGCCGCCCGAGCCACACCCAGAGCGCGGCGACGGCGGGGGCAATCGTGAAGATGAAGAAAGCGTTGGCCGACTGGAACCACGCCGTCGGGATGCCGCGCACGCCGTCGGCGAGCGTCTCCAGACCCGGCAGCCAGGCCAGCCAGTCCGGCAGCCCGCGATCCGTCGAGCGCTCGGCGAAGAGGTTGAGGCTGGAGCCGGCCTGCTCGAACGCCGCCCAGAAGACGGCCGCGCCGACGAAGAGGAGCCCGATGAGGTAGAGCCGCTTGCGCTCGACGTTGGTCCAGTAGTCGCGCGTGTAGAGCCAGCCGAAGAGGCCGCCCACGATGACAAGGAGCAGCACCGTGTAGACCGCCGTGACGCCCTCCTCGCTCGCCGGCACGATCCCGGCCGCCATCAGCCCGTAGATCCCGCCGACGAGCACGAGCACGCCGAGGAGCCCCTTGACGAACATCGACGACGAGGCCGACTTCTCGCGTTCCGCCTCGGCCGTCAGCGAGCCGACGTTGCTGATCTGCTTGCCGAAGAGGACGTAGACGATCATCCCGACCGTCATGCCGACGCCGGCCGCGGCGAAGCCGTAGTGCCAGCCGTAGTTGACCGCGAGCGCGCCGCAGACGAGCGGGGCCGCGAAGGCACCCATGTTGATTCCCATGTAGAAGATCGTGAACCCGGCGTCGCGGCGGGCGTCCTGCGGCGAGTAGAGCTGCCCGACCATCACCGAGATGTTCGGCTTCAAGAGGCCCGTCCCGATCACGATCAGCCCCAGCCCGGCGAAGAAGAACAGCGTCGTCGGGATCGCCATCGTGAAGTGCCCGGCGGCGATGATGATGCCGCCGACGAGTACGCTCCGGCGCTGCCCGAGCAGGCGGTCTGCGATCCACCCGCCCGGGAGGTTGACGAGGTAGACGAGCGAGGTGTACATCCCGTAGATGAGCGACGACTTCGCCACGTCGTAGCCCAGGCCGCCATCGACGGTCGCGGCCGTCATGAAGAGGACGAGGAGCGCGCGCATCCCGTAGTAGGAGAAGCGCTCGAAGAGCTCGGTAAAGAAGAGGTTCGACAGCCCGAGCGGGTGACCGAAGAAGCGCGTGTCGTTCGCCCCGACGGCACCGGCAGCGGCGCTCGCGCCGGCTATCTCGTGCGCGGCGAGGTCGGTGGAGGCTTCGGCGTTGGGGTCTTTGGCCATAGGGCGTGCCCGGTCTAGTGAGAGGAGCGCCCCGGTCAGGGGCGGCGCAAGCGTAGAGAAGATAGCATGAACGGGGCGGCGGTGCCGCATCCGCTCCCTTCGGCAACGGGCGGAGCCGCGCCGTTCGCACCGAGCCGCACCGAAGTGCCCTGTTTCGGAGGACAGAGGACGGCAGACAGAGGACGGTAGACAGAAGACGGTGGACCGAGGGATAATCAGCAGAGCGAGACGGTATGTGGTCCTGGCAGGCGTAGGGGCGCGGCGGTGCCGCGCCCGAGGGTTCGCTCCAACCCCGACCAGGGCGCAGCGGTGCTGCGCCCCTACGGTCTCGGGGACCCGGCGAGGATGTGGGCGGCGAGGGCGTGCGGGGCGCGGTCCTCGCTGCCGAGCGTGGCGATGGCGTCGCGGAGGGTGGCACGGCGCTCCGGGGTCCAGAAGCGTCGCTGCCAGCCGGCCTCGACGAGGCGGCGGACGCGGCGGCGGAGGCGGTCGTCGCGGGCGGCCTGCCAGCGGTCCTCGCCCAGCCAGTCGCGGTGCTCCTGCATCGCCTCGGCGAGAGCGTCCAGCCCCTCCGCCTGCGTGGCGACGGTCTTCACCACCGGCGGCATCCAGGTCGCCTCGTCGTGGGCGCGCAGCCGGAGCATCGAGCGAAGCGCGCCGACAAGCGCGTCGGCCTCGGGGTGGTCGGCCTTGTTGACGCAGAACACGTCGGCGATCTCCATGAGCCCGGCCTTCATCGCCTGCACCACGTCGCCGCTCTCAGGCACGAGGACGACCACGACCGTGTCGGCCGCCTCGGCCACGTCGAGCTCGCCCTGTCCGACCCCGACCGTCTCGACGACCACCCGGCTGAACCCGGCGGCGTCGAGCATGTCGCACGCGGCCTCGGTCGACTCCGAGAGACCACCGCCCGCGCCCCGTGCGGCGAGGCTGCGGTAGAACACCCCGTCGTCGCCCAGCCGCTCGCCGAAGCGGACGCGGTCGCCGAGAAGCGCGCCGCCCGTGAACGGGCTCGACGGATCGACGGCGACCACGCCGACTGTCTCCCCCGCCTCGCGCATCGACCCGATCAGCCGGTCGGTGAGGGTCGACTTGCCCGCACCCGGAGGCCCCGTGATCCCGAGCCGCCATGCCTCGCCGGTGTGTGGATAGAGCGCATCCACGAGGCCAGCAGATCCGGACAGCCCGTTCTCAACCCGTGTGATGGCGCGGGCGACGGCGCGGCGCTGCCCATCGCGGACGGCAGCGGCAAGGGTGGCGGAATCGGGGCGGGACATGGCGCAGAAGATAGAGCGTGGCAGTGTCGAAGATGGAGGGTTGAAGATGGAGGATGGCACGCCATTTTCCATCCCCTATTCTCTATCCTCCCCACGCCCCCTCGCGCCGTCCCCATAACTTTCGCCGCTCGCACACCCGACCACGCTACACCCGAAGCGCCATGCCTGACCACGGTCCCCGCACCCACACCAACGGCGCCCTCCGCCCCGATCACATCGGCCAGACCGTCACGCTCAAAGGCTGGGTCGACACCCATCGCAACCTCGGCGGCCTCCTCTTCATCGACCTCCGCGACCGCTACGGGCTGACCCAGGTCGTCTTCTCGCCCGACGCAGACCAGGCCGCGTTCGACGACGCCGCTGCCCTCCGCGCCGAGGCGGTGATTTCGGTGACGGGCGAGGTCCGCGAGCGCGAGAGCAAAAACCCCGACCTCCCGACGGGCGACATCGAGGTGTGGGCGGGCTCCATCGAGGTGCTCAACACGGCTGAGCCGCTGCCGTTCGCGGTGACGGTCAAGGAGGAGAAGCAGCAGAACACGAGCGCCGACCTCCGCCTCCGCTACCGCTACCTCGACCTCCGCCGGCCCACGCTCCAGGAGAACCTCCTGCTGCGGAGCAAGCTCTACCAGAGTGTCCGGCGCTACTTCGACCGGCACGACTTCGTCGAGGTCGAGACGCCGGTGCTGATGAAGTCGACCCCGGAGGGCGCGCGCGACTACCTCGTCCCGAGCCGCGTCCACCCGGGCCAGTTCTACGCGCTCCCGCAGAGCCCCCAGACCTACAAGCAGATCCTCATGATCGCGGGGCTGGACCGGTATTTCCAGATCGTCAAGTGCTTCCGCGACGAGGACCTCCGCGCCGACCGCCAGCCGGAGTTCACCCAGATCGACGTCGAGATGACCTTCCCGACGGAGGAGACGATCTACGCGATGATGGAAGGCATGGTCGCGGCCGTGTGGCGCGACCTCAAGGGCACCGAGCTTGAGACGCCGTTCCCGCGCATGCCCTACGCCGAGGCGATCCGCCGCTACGGCTCCGACAAGCCCGACCTCCGCTTCGGCCTCGACCTTCACGACCTTTCGGAGACCTTCGCTGGTTCCGGCTTCCGGCTGTTCGAGAACGCCGGGGCCGTCGTCGGCATCCGCGTGCCAGGCGAGGGCGACCGGGGGCGCGGCGCGATGGACCGGCTCGACAAGGACATCGTCCGCAAGAAGATCGGCGCGGGCGGGCTGATCTACTTCCGCCTTCCGTCGGGCGGCGGTGAGACGAGTTCGTCGGTCAAGGCCGAGGTACTGCCGAGCGAGTTTGTCGACCGGGCGGTCGAAGCCGTCGGGGCAGAGGCGGGCGATCTCGTCCTCGTCCTCGCAGGCGACGCGCCGAAGGTCTTCGAGCAAGCCGGATCGCTCAGGCTACACATGGCGAGCGACCTCGGACTCATCCCCGAAGGATCCGACGGCCCCTGGAAGTTTCTCTGGGTGACCGACTTCCCGCTCCTCGACTACAACGAGGACGACGGGCGCTTCCACGCGATGCACCACCCGTTCACGTCGCCGAGGTCCGAAGACATGGACAAGCTGGACGAAGGGAGCCCTTCGTTCGACCCCGGCGCGGTCCGGGCGCGGGCCTACGACCTCGTCCTCAACGGCTCCGAACTCGGCGGCGGCTCGATCCGCATCCACAACCGCGAGACCCAAAGCCAGATGTTTCGCGCGCTCGGGATCGACGAGGACGAGGCGCAGGAGCGCTTCGGGTTTCTGCTCGACGCCTTCCGCTACGGGGCCCCGCCCCACGGCGGCATCGCCTTCGGCCTCGACCGGATCGTGATGCACCTCACCGGGGCGGCCTCGCTCCGCGACGTGATCGCCTTCCCGAAGACGCAGAACGCGACCGAGCTGATGAGCCGCACGCCGGACGCGGTGGACGACCACCAGCTCGCCGACCTCCATATCCAGTCTGTGCTACCGGAGGACGAGGAGGCATAGAACCGAAGAACCCGCCGAACCGCGAGGGTCCGGCGGGTCCGGGCGCGGGCAGGCTCCGCACCGAGCTTGTCCCGCCCGCAGCCAGCTACGGCTAGCGCACGAGCGTCACACGCTGCGTCTCGACCGTCCCGCCCGCGCTCAGGCGGAGGACGTAGACGCCGCTCGCCAGCCCGTCGGCGCTCCAGGTCGCCTCGTGGTCGCCGGCTGCCTGCACGCCCTCGGCGAGCGTGGCGACGCGGCGGCCGAGCGCGTCGAAGACGTCGAGCCGCGCCTCGGCCGGGCGGGGCAGCGCGTAGCGGACCGACGTGGAGGAGGCGAACGGGTTCGGGTAGCTCGGCGCGAGCGCGACGGCCTCGGCGACGCCACCCTCGGCCTCGGTGTCGACGAAGTTGCCCATGTGCGCGGAGATCCACATGTGCCAGCCGTCGCTGCCCTGGAACCACGCGTCGGACATGTTATTCCAGGAGCCGTCGCTCCAGCGCTCCCACTCGAACCCGGAGGCCGCGCCGAGCGCTGCGGTGCTGGCGATGTTGAAGTCCTCTGCGCCGTAGGGCGTCTGGTACTCGACCGCGACGAAGAACGAGCCGTCGACCGCGACGGGAGCCGAGAAGACGTGCTCGGTCGGCGGCGAGGGCGTGTTCGGGTCGCCGTCCACGTTCATGTCGGCGAGGCTGTAGGTCTGCGAGAAGAGCGGCGCCCCCTGCGGCCCCGAGGCGGGCGTGCCGCCGTAGACCCGGAGCGTGTAGGACGCGATCACGGGTGTCGCCGCGCGGGCGCTGAAGCGGACGCTGACGCCCGCAAGCTGCCCCGACCCGCCGCCCGGCACGGCGAAGGCGACGGCCTTGCCGGTGTCGTCGTAGCCGTTCGTGCCGTGGACGTAGCCGCCGGTCTGCGCGGTGATCGTGTTCTGGGTGTCGCCCTCGCGGATGTGCGTCAGGACCGTGCCGCCCCCTCCGCCGCCGCCGCCGACGGTCAGCGTGACGGGCACGCTCACGCTCGCCTCGTCAGGGTCGTTCGAGGTGATGAGGATCGTGCCGTTGTGGGTACCCGCGCCGAGGCTCGACGCGTCGAGGCGGACGGTGACGGTGCTGGTCGCGCCGGGGGCCGTCGTGCCGGACGGGGGGCTGGCCGAGAGCCACGACCCGCCGCCACCGCCCTGGCCGAGCGCGGCATCGAGTTGGAGGCGAGGGTGCGTGAGGCCGTTGCCCGGGTCGGTGATCGGGACGCCGGTGGAGGCGATGGCGTTGAAGATCTCGGTGACGCTCGCCTGCGGGCGCTGGCCCTTGAGGACGGCCCACGCGCCGGCGATGTGCGGCGCGGCCATCGAGGTCCCCCCCTTCGGCCCGAACCCGCCGCCGGTGACCGAGGACGTGATCGAGTTGCCGGGCGCGAGGAGGTCCAGCGACGGCGAGGAGTTCGAGAAGTCCGAGACCGCGTCCGCCATCGAGCCGCCGGAACCGTCGCCCGTCGAGCCGACCGCGATGGCCGACGAGATGCACGCCGGCTCGCCGATGGCATCGGTGTAGCCGTCGTTGCCTGAGGCGATGACCGTGGCGATCCCCGCCGAGCGGAGGTTGTCGATGATCGGCTTGAGCGGGCTTGCGTCGCAGTCGCTCGAGAAGCGCCCGCCGCCGAGGCTCATGTTGGCCGAGGCGATGGCAACATTGCCGCGCTGGCTGTAGACGTACTCGAGGCCCCGAATCTGGTCCGACTGCGCTGTCCTGACGCACGCGGATTGCCCACCGCACGCCTGCGGGTCGGTCAGGATGGAGAAGACCTGCACCGCGATGAGGCTCGCGTCGCGGGCGACGCCGGAGAACGAGCTGCCGCGCCCCATCGCGATGCCGGCGACATGCGTCCCGTGGTCGCACCCGTCGATGCCGGGCGAGCACGCCGCTGCCGCGCCCGGCCCGGTCTGCTGGCCCTGCCCGTTCGGGCAGGTGGACTGGACGCCGGGGCCGTTCGTCGAGAAGCAGGCCTCGGCCACGGTGCGCCCGCCGAAGAACGGGTGCCCCGTGTCAACGCCCGTGTCGAGGACGGCGACGGCCTGCCCGGCCCCGGCGAACCCCTGCTGCCACGCGGCCGGTGCCCCGACGATGCCCGTGCTCTCGGCGAGCGAGGGGGCGAGCCACGCGTCCTCGTACACGGCGTAGACGCCGGGGTCGGCTTCGAGCGCGGCGAGCGCGGCGGCATCGACCGTCATCGCCACGTAGGGCACCGTCTCGAAGCGCTTGACGTTCTGCACGCCGAATGCCGCAAGCCGCCCGAGGAGGGCTTCGCCTTCGCCCGCGATCCGCTGGCGCTGGCGCTCGGCGCCGTCGGCCCGGTCGAACTCACCCTCGGGCCGGAACGCCGTGCTGAGGCCGACGATTACGGCGACCTCGCCGCGGTCTTGGACGACTTCGCGGAGCGCGGCAAAGTCCGAGGTCGCGGGCCGCGAGGCGTAGAGCACCGCCACGGCCGGCTCGCGCTGCGCACCGCCGGGGCGGCTGGCCGTAGCTGCCGCGCTCCAGGTCAGCGACCCGGCCCCGGTGTTGCCGATCGTGAGGTCGAGCGTCGTGCTCGCGCCGGGGCTGAGCGACGCCGAGAGGCTGGACGGGGTGACGTTGATGTCGGGCGCTTGCCCGCCGCCGCCGCCGTTCTCGCCGAGGGCGCGGAGCACCCACATGTCGTCCTGCCCGTTCTGGAGCACATCGCCGAGCGCCGTCCAGTCGCCCGCGCTGCCGGTGCCGCTGAAGAAGCCGCGCCCAGTGTAGTTGCCAGTCCCCCGCGTGTCGGCCCCCATTGGGTAGGTCACGCCCGAGAAGCCAACGACGATGAAGAACGACTCGCCCGCCGCGAACGGCCCGACCGGCGCGCCGAAGTTGAACCCGGTGAGGTGGCCGTCCTGCGACGGCGCGTTTGCGGTGCCGGAGAACAGCAGGGTGCCGCCCGTCGGGTTGTTCGGCCCGGCTGCGTCGTCGTAGACCTCGATCAGCAGCGGCGCGCTGCTGAACTCGGTGCGGTAGGCGACGCGCGCACCGAGGAGCGTGAACGAGGAGCCCGCCGTGAACCGGGTGGCGGCGTAGAACGGGACGACGTCGCCGAAGCCGATCACGTCGTCCGGGACCGCGTTGCCGTCGTCGTAGAGGATGGAGTCCGGGGCCATGCCGCGCTGTGCGGCGGAGGCGGGGTCGGGACGGGCGAGCGGCATCGTCACGCCCGCCGCCTTCGGCTGAAGGCCGGCCTCGGACTGCTGCGCCTCGGCAGCGCGGGGCGTGAGAAACAGAACGGCGGCGAGGAGGCTGAGGAAGAGTGCGCGGTACATGGGGAGGCTCCCGGTTTTCGATGAGTAGGCCGGGGCCGCAGCCCCGCTTCCCCATCAAAGACGAGAAGCCCCTTCCAATCGGCTCACGCGAGCGCCTGGGCTGTGTTTGACGAATCCTCAACGGCCTACGCACGGCCCCGAACGTTGCCTGCCGCGTTGTGCTGCATCGCCGCAGCTCGGGCTACGTCTCTTCAGAAACTGTTTGGGGAAGGAGCGGGAAGCCGAGACCGAGCGAGGCCGACCGCCGCAAGGAGCGCGAAGCAGCCGATGCCGAGGCATCGGCGATGGAGCGCGACGCCGCAGCGGGTGGCCGTAGCCGGTCGCAGGCCGCGACTTTCGTTCACCAAACAGTTTCTTAG